>JAGGRW010000164.1 GCA_021159385.1 Methanosarcinales archaeon | reverse complement strand
CACGCCCTGAGATCATCAAGATGTCGCCTGTGGTGCGGGCGTGCGAGCGGCGGGGGGCGGACTGGTTTGTGGTGCACACGGGGCAGCATTACTCGCACCACATGGACCGGGTCTTCTTTGGAGAGCTCGAACTTCCGGATGCGAGGCATAATCTTGATGTCGGTTCCGGGTCAGAGGGGCACGGGGAGCAGACCGGAAGGATGATGGAGGGAATCGAGAAGGCAAAGAGAACACTCGATTGCAGGCCGCAGATGAAGTTCGGGTATGAATTTGAGAACGCGCATTGGGTGGTTTGCCTGGAACTGGGGGGATGATAGGAGTGTGGAGTTCTGATGGGATGGCAGATATTGTTGGAGTTACCATATCAAAGAACGGCGTCTCCATAAGATTGACGTATAAACAATGGGCGCATATCATAGAATCTCACGATTATATGGCGGGAAACCTCGATCTGGTACTGGAATCCATTGAAAATCCGGATTATATCGTTCGTGGTTGGACGGACGAACTGATCGCGTTGAAGTACTATGAGAAGACCTCAATCTCAGATAAATATGTGGTCGTTGTCTATAAGGAGGGTACAGAAGGTTTTATAATAACAGCATTCATGACGTCAAAGCAAGATAAAATATTGAAGAGAGGTGTAATATGGGCGAAGTAAAAGAAGAATTGTTGAAATCCGTACCACATCTGCTTAATATGCCATCGAATCGAATCTGGATTGATTACGATAAAGATGCTGATGTGCTTTATGTAAGTTTCCGGAAACCCCAGCACGCAGATGACAGCGAGATGGAAGATAACGTCGTTTATCATTATTGTGGTGGGGATATGGTTGGGATTACCGTGATCGGTGCAAGGAAGTATGGCGCATCTGTGATGGGGCGGAGTCGATGAAGATTCTCGTAGTTCAGGAATCGGACTGTGTCAAGCGAGGTCCGCACCGGAATCATCGTTTGTGGAGAGATTGTCCAGGAAAGGGCATGAGGTGAGGGTGATCGATTATGAGTGAGACCTGCATCAT
>JAGGRW010000124.1 GCA_021159385.1 Methanosarcinales archaeon | reverse complement strand
GTGATGTAGTAGTGGCGAGGTGGTGTTGAGTGGTGTTGAGTGGTGTTGAGTGGTGCTGGGTAGTGGATGGTGTTGAGCGGCTGTGGGTCAAGACTTTAATACTTGGTTATCACATCTAAAAAAGAAAGGTGAATGCAATGGAACTGGATACCACAATCACGCTGATCGGTGTACGCCTCGCAAGGGTTGGAACGGAATTCGTATTCAAAGGCGCAGCTCCCGAATGCGAGGAGTGTAAACTCAAAAATAGCTGTATGAATCTCTCCAAAGGAAGAAAATATCGCATCGTGAACATCAGAACCACAACCAGACATGCCTGCGATGTGCATGACGAAGGGGTGCAGGCGGTGGAAGTTGTGGAGTCTCCCATCATATCGGCAACCGAATCGAAAAAAGCGTTCAAAGGGTCGAAGATCGTCTTTGATCCGCCCTCGTGTAAGAGGGGGGAGTGCATAATGTATGACCTCTGCCACCCGATCGGGCTTGAGCCCGGCGACAAATGCACGATCTCTGACGTGATCGGTGATGTCCCTGATGATTGCATGAAGGGGCTATCACTGAAGGTCGTTGAATTGAGGCGCTGAGCTTTTGGTCTCGAGTTCAGAACTATGATTCTGTAGCTATACTCTACACCGGCACAAACTGCGATTTTCGTTCTTTCTCGTCCTCGCGTCTTTGCGTTCTCAATCTAACGCGAAGGCGCAAAGGTGAGAGAGACGCGAAGGGTGTCATCTCTGTCGTCACGTCTTTCGTGTCCATCAGATACCCGATCTGAATATCCACGATTGCGACAAGCTGCTCCTTTGTTAGCGCCCTGAATACAACAGTCTCATCGACCCGGTTCAGAAACTCCGGTCTGAAGCATGTGGATAAGTCCCCCAGGATCGCGCATCCCGTATCTCCTCGTAATCAGCCCCGGCGCTGCTCGAGAGATCTTGATATATCCGATCGCTCCCGATATTAGAAGTCATGATCAGAACCGTGTTCTTGAAGTCAACAATCATCTCGTGAGCGTCAGCTAACTCACCATAATCAAGAATCCGCGCAGCATCATCCT
>JAGGRW010000121.1 GCA_021159385.1 Methanosarcinales archaeon | reverse complement strand
GTCCTTCCATTCTGAACATCATACCAAGAGAGACTGTAGGAGAGTTGAATTTAATTACTGACGTTGCTCTCGGGATCATCGCATATCTGATCGGCGGCAGTCTTCACTGGGCGGACTTGCAAAAGTTAGCAAAAAGCATCACCTGGATAGTGCCTTTTGAAAGTCTTGGGGCGTGGTTTCTGGTTACCCTGGTTTTAGCCAGTCTGGGCAGTTTAATCATTCCAGGCGAAACGTTCTGGCAGACTTATTTTCCAATGGCTTTTGTCATAGGTGCTATATCCTGTGCAACTGCTCCGGCAGCAACGATGGCGATAATCAGTGAATACAGGGCAAAAGGTCCCTTCACCACAACGTTACTCGCAGTGGTCGGGCTTGATGATGCAATTGCGGTTATAGCCTTTGCTATTGCTTCAGGCATATCCCAGCCACTGGTGAATGATTCTGGAAGTATCTCCTTATGCCAGATGCTTGGCATTCCTTTCGTACATATAGGAGAGTCGATAGCGATTGGTATCGTTTTTGCAATTGTCTCGATGTATATGATCGGACTTGCAAGAACCCGCGAATTGCTACTGGTCGTGGTTTTAGGGATGATCATGCTGTGCACAGGCGTCAGTACTTATCTGGGGCTTTCATTGATCATGGCTAATATGGTTGCAGGCTTTATCATAATAAATAAGGCGAAGAGGAGGGAGATGTTCGATGTAGTTGGAGAGATCGAGGATGTGGTCTATGTAATGTTCTTTGTACTGGCAGGATTGCACTTTGATTTAAGCGTGATGAAATTTGCTGGCATACTGGCACTATTGATCGTCATAACCAGATGTCTTGGTAAATACATGGGGGTAAGAGTGGGTGCCGGGATCTCCCACGCACCGGATAACGTGAAAAATTATCTGGGTCTTGCGCTATTACCAACAGCAGGGGTTGCCGTAGGTCTGGTTCTTCTGGCATCTACACAATTTCCTACTTTTGGGGTTGTGATGTTAAATGCGGTACTGGCAGCAACCATCATAAACGAACTCATCGCACCACCTTTATCGAAATATGCGATCTTCAAAGCCGGGGAGGC
>JAGGRW010000025.1 GCA_021159385.1 Methanosarcinales archaeon | reverse complement strand
ATGGATTGCTTGTCGATACCAGTGCGGATGAGATACCTGCGACATGGACGGATGCTGATGTAGCCATCGGAGTACCGGTCACGGTCAATGCTCCCGAAACGGTATCTGGCGCATTCAATGCCACGATAGACATAGAGAATGTTGATGGTCTCGATTCGGGGCAGTTCGATCTCTCGTTCAATTCGAGTGTTGTGAACGTAACCGCAGTCTATGATGGGAACATCGGCGGCACAACGGTTCCTGTATCTGGCTGGAGTTTCATAGATGCGGATACGATCAGAGTACTCTTTAACTGCCCTGATGCAGATGCGGTGAGCGGATCCGGGTCGCTTGCAACGATCGATTTTGAGATAACCGGATCAGCCGGGGATAAGAGCGTTCTGGACATATCCGATGGAGAACTCGCCGATCTCTATACGTACGGTGAGGGGATACCTGCAACGTGGACTGACTGCGAGGTAACTGTGACCGGAACAGTGTGAAAAATCGGAGGGATAATGGAACTGAAACCGATCGGAATCATACACACCCCGTACAGAACATCAGGGGATGCCCCGTTTCAGGGAAGATTCTCCAGCGAAACCTGCGAGATCGAGATATTCAAGGAGTATGAAGGTGGGTTGAAGAATATCGATCAATGCTCCCATCTCATACTTCTCTACTGGCTCGATAGAGCGGATAATCGTGTTTTACAGACACATACCCCCTGTGATGCAGATATCCACGGGGTCTTTGCGACACGATCCCCGAACAGACCCAATCCGATTGGATTCCATGTCGCTGAACTGATTGAGCGGGAAGGAAATGTTTTAAGGATCAAAGGGGTTGATGCACTCGATAAAACCCCGCTGATCGACATAAAACCTTATTCTTCCGGAATCGATGCGATCAGTGACGCAAACATCGGATGGTTCGAAAAAGCAACAGAAGGTGATCAGACCAACGGAAATTCATATAGAGCGGATATCGAAGAGTTGATCAAAGAAGGAGACTTGATAGGTCTCCTCAAAAAAACCGGAGAACTGCACGGGCATTTTTGCAGCCATTCGGCGTATGGCGTCAAGGGAGGTACATGGGCA
>JAGGRW010000005.1 GCA_021159385.1 Methanosarcinales archaeon | reverse complement strand
AGATGGAGTTTTTGAGGAGGGGGTCGCGGAGATGGTACTGGATCTCTGCTCTCGTCTTTGGTATCGCGATTTTCATGTGACTCCCCTCGTCTCCGACTCTACAAAAGCACAAATATCAAAGTCCTATGCCAATAAATCCTTAACCCGCTGCAGACATTTTCCAGAATTGAAATAAACCTCGACGCCCACCTCGTTTAATTCTTTCAATATCTTTTCCGGATTAAAGTCCATGTCCTTTGTCAGGAAAATAACCCTGCTTTCGTGTCCTATGGAGTTTCCAACGAGTTTGACGAATGAAAAGACAAGAGCATCTTTATATTGCAGATCATACTCCGGATCGTTCGAAACATAATATGCCATCGTGTGTTGAACTGGTAAAGGATCATCGAAAATATAAAGTACAGGAGATAATTTATCCAAAACATATAACGGTGCTTGTCGCAGTTCTTCCACCAGTTCATCAAAATATCCTTTGATCGTACTGAAACCTTCGATGATTCTATCCACATTTCCGATTTCATACCTTTTAATTTCATGAAACACCTTGTTAAAATCCTCCCTGAACTTTTTAAGAGATTTTACTTCGGTTTGAGTGACCATTTTAAACTCTATGGCACAGATACGTGGGCAACAAACGAACATCATCGGAAATTTTGCTGCATGCTCTATCAGATGGATGGTGTTCTGATCGCGGCCCCACCCAATGTCCGCTAAAATATTTGTATCCACAACCAAAACTATTGCCGGGACGACTCCATTTTTAGCTTCTGTAATCGTTTTTCTAATGGTTCGGATAGTTTTATCCATGATAGAGCACCTACGGCATCTTTAATATTTTTCAATTTTTCATCTGTTGTAAGTTCTTTTTTCATATTATCCCATTGGGGATTACTTTCTTAAATAGTATTCGTTCTTGCGTTATATCTGTCAATACCACATCCTTTCACACCAAACCTCACATCAGAACTCGAAGTCTTCCCCGTCTCCATCACAAACCAACCTACATCCACACCATCGCGCCCACGCACACGCACCCAACCCCATTTGCCACAAACCACGCATACCCGACCCCGACGACCCC
>JAGGRW010000043.1 GCA_021159385.1 Methanosarcinales archaeon | reverse complement strand
ACATGAGACCAACAATCGACGAATACTTCATGAACATCGCAGAGGTCGTCGCAACCAGATCGACCTGTCTGCGCAATCAGGTCGGTGCGGTGATCGTGCGTGACAAGCGCATCGTATCAACCGGCTACAACGGCGCGCCCAGAAACCTCGAGCACTGTCTGGACATCGGGTGCATCCGGGAGCAGGAGAAGATCGACTCCGGAACAAGGCATGAGATGTGTCGTGCGGTTCATGCCGAGCAGAACGCGATCATACAGGCTGCGCTGCACGGTATCAGCACCAGGGACTCGACGATCTACTGCACGCACCAGCCATGCGTGCTCTGCGCAAAGATGATAATAAACGCGAGTATCGTCCGCGTGGTCTTTAAGCAGGCGTATCCCGACGCCCGTGCGCTCGAGTTCTTCCGGGAGGCAGGCATCGAGGTTGTGCAGAGAGGGAAGGGGCTGCCGAACCCAAAACCGGTCAGCCCCGCCTGCGCTTCAGAAGTAGAGCCGCAAAGCCAATGATCGCAGCGACAGAGAGCGCACCGGGCGCGGGCAGTCCCGATTTTGGTGTCGCGGACGCAACCCCACTCGATGCCGCAGCAGTCGTCGGCGCGACCGACGGCGATTCTGGCATCACCGGTGCCGAAGTCGGCTCATTGCGTCCTGTTATCGCGAAACCCGCGAAACCCGCGGCATCAGCCGTGAAATAGACATGCGTATCATCCCTGCCTGTTACCGACGTGGGAAGCGATGTCCATTCCTGGCTGGCTCGGTCGTACCTGTAGAGCTGGATCGTTGAGGCGGCTATTCCATTTTCGTTGATCCAGGAACGCTCAACCACGAATGAAATTGTGATGTCTTGCACCTTGTCTGCAAATCCGGTTGGTCCGACCCAGATGTTCATGTTCCTGTACACGATTCCCGGCGGGGCAGCCCCGACGAGTGTGGAGGTGTTTCGCAGGATCTCAATTGTTGCAAAGACCGTGCCGTAGTTCACAACTGGCGTCAGGTTCAGAAAGAGAATATCGTTACCGGATTTGACAAATTCGTACGAGACTGTCCTGTTTTTGATGATCTCCTGCTCGATGTTTTCAGAGAGCGCGATGTTTGCGTACGCTTCGCCGG
>JAGGRW010000170.1 GCA_021159385.1 Methanosarcinales archaeon | reverse complement strand
CACACAAGCAACAAACCCCCAACGCTCCCGCCATCCGAAACTCAACATCGGCAGGCTTGCGATGCCCATGCCGGGACTTCAGAACCTGCACGGAAGCGATTCGATCGCTCACAGAACACCTCTCCTGTAGTGTCCGGTCGTGTAGCCACCGCCGCCCGTGATGTCCGAACACCTCTTCTGCAACCCGCTTTTCCCTTCTCCGCAGCATCCGTCGATAGCATCCCGGTAGAGCCGCACAATCTCCTCGAGACGAGAGCACGCAATCGCGGATGCGACTGCCTCGATTCTGATGCTTGCAACGCCGGATCTGACGATCTCGGGAATGTGATCGAGCATGCAGAGTTCGCTTGAGTTCAACAGATGCGTTCTGCAATCCGTATCCATCACGAGCGGGAACGCGTACCCTTTCTCGTCCACCAACTCGAAGCAACCAGCCTCACACGCCATATCCGGCGCAGTGCGCCCGGAATCACAGCCAGAGATCCCGCCGACCACGCAATGTTCCGACACCATGAGCGTGAGCCGCCCGTGTACGATACACTCGACTGCACCTGTGCCCGTACCCGCACCGTGCGCCGCGATTCTGCGCACTTCTCTGATATTGAGTTCCGGTGAGAGCGTGACCATCCCAGCGCCGCGATCCGCCCAGAATCGGAGCGATCTCTGATTGAAGACGTTTAGCGGACTATCCACGATTGTATTGAGTCCCATTTCGCTCGCAAGTCTGAATACGCCGAGATTAGAGACCACGACCCCGTCAGAACCGAGTGCTTCTGCTGCAAGAAGCGTCTCTTCCGCGGAACTCATCTGGCAGTCTCTTGCGATCCGCGGCGTCTTCAGGTAGATCAGGCGTGGAGTCCGGTGCACATATCGCACCGCCTCTCCGGCATCCCTCGTATCCATTCCCGCGAATTGCTCGCCGCCAAAGTAGATCGCGTCGGCGCCACCAGAGATCGCTTTTTGCACGCCGCTGAGCGTGTCCACGCTGACTGCAAGGAGCGGCTTCGTCAGAGGTCTCGTGGTGCTTGGGGCGCCCCCTCTGCCCCCGTTCTCCTTTCGTGTCAGCGACTTCTCATGGTCTTCGGGATATGGCGATCCGGTGCGGGCGGGACCGACGCGGGGGCGCAGCCCCGCCCGCACCGGATCGCCATATCC
>JAGGRW010000201.1 GCA_021159385.1 Methanosarcinales archaeon | reverse complement strand
TGCTCGGTCTTGCGCTCAATTACACGCCGTTCGGGATCAGGCTGGTGCCGGTGCTCGTCGTGCTGTCTGTGTTCACGGTCTTGCTTGCTGTGATCGCCGGTGTGCGAAGGCAGGGGCTTCCTGAGGGGGAGCGGTTTGTGGTTAGAGGTGCTGCGGCATTTGATGTGGAGGGGGCATAGGAGTGAAAAATCACAAAGTATTTAAGATACAACGCGAAAGGTGTTTTATATGGCTGAAGTGTTGAGTATCGATGAAAAGAAGAAGATACTGGACGAAGTAACCGGGGCACTCGAGTGGATCAAACTATCAGAACCATTAGACAAGAGACTCGAAAGGCTGGAGAAGGAATTCTCCCGGATATAGTTCTCGTAGTCGATACAAATATACTTGCTGATTTGGGATGGAAGAGAGATGCATACGTCAAAAATCTCGTTAGTATGAGTCTCGAAAACCCAAAACTACTGATTATAACACCTAGGATCTGTTCGATAGAATTTTTGGCAGTAACGTTTGCGGAGGTAGGATCATTGACTGAGGTGGTACGTCAATTGAAAGCCAAACTTCCGGATATAAAGCGGTATGGGGATGCCAAACTAACCGGGAGGATTCATGAGGTCATTGATGATGTAACAAAATTAGCAGACAGATTACGTGAATCGCCAAGAGATGTGTTAAAGAATATGTCCAAGTTAATACTTGTTTTTGAAAAAAATTTAACGGTGCAGTTTGAAGAAGCCTATTATGCCGCAAAGAATCCAAAATATGAACTGGAATTCGAGGATGCGCTTGTTTTTTCGTTTGTTAAGCTATTTGGAATCGCATTGGACGAATGCAAGATTATCTTCTTAACGAGGGATAGGGACTTTGATACCGAGCCTGTGCTGCAAGAATTGAAAGAGGTTGGTGTTGATGTTTATTTCAGTTCCGGAGAGTGTGTGCAAAGGATAAAGGAAGCATTACAATGAGCGATAAAACAGTCTGCGTCACTGACTTGAGCTATGTCGGGCTGCCGCTTGTACTTGCATTCCCGGGGCATCCGGGTGTCATCGGATTTGACGTGGACTTGGCAAGATCGCCGATTGAAGTGATGGACCAGTATGCGCCGCCAGCTCCTGTGCTGATGATAGTAGGTGAAGATGGATGAAGATGAACCTGACCGAACACACCCCCGGCGACCTCGCGCTCGTGAT
>JAGGRW010000226.1 GCA_021159385.1 Methanosarcinales archaeon | reverse complement strand
CCTGTGCCGTACTTCAGCCAGTGCGATCCCCGCTGGCAGAGCGACCGGCTTGGCGGCGATGGTCCCACGATCTGCGGCATGGGCTGTGCGCTCACATCAGCCGCGATGGTTGCGGCGTACTACGGCGTGGATACCGACCCAGAGAGGCTGAATGATGCGATCGGACGCGCGGGTTATGACGCAGGTTATAACATCAAGTGGTCTGCTGTGAGAGACGCCTGCCATGATGAGATCAATCAGATCGAGTATGACCCGGGCACGGTTGGTTTTGACACGGATGTACTGAACAGCAGCCTTGATCTGGGGCGTCCGGTCATCGTTTATGTGTACTGCCCCGGATATGGCGGATACTGGGGCGGTCATTTTGTGGTTGTGACCGGCAGATCAGATGACGCGTACTACATCAATGACCCGGGCTTTGCCACCAGATCGACGCTGGATGATTATCCGGTCAGATACGGGATGCGGATATTCTCAAGTAGTCCGCCAGATGAACGTGCGAATGCACCGCTTGTCGGTGACTGGAACGGGAATGGAACCGATACAACCGGCATCTACAACTACACGACAGCAGAGTTCTCGCTTGATAGTGGAATAAACATCAGTTTCGGCATCTCCGGCGATATTCCGATCACAGGAGACTGGAATGGCAATGGGTATGACACGATCGGCGTCTTCCGTCCATCGACTGCTCAGTTCTTCCTTGATTATGATAACGATGGCGTTTCTGATACGAATGCAACGTTCGGGGTCATCGGGGATATTCCGGTTGCTGGAGACTGGGATGGTGATGGGGATGATAACATCGGCGTATTTCGGCAGAATCATTCTGATTCCGGACTTACGATGTTCTTCCTTGATTTTGATAACAGTGGATCTGCTGATATGAGCGTGGCGTTTGGCGAGCCTGATGATCTGCCTGTTATCGGGGACTGGGACGGCGACGGGGATGATAATATTGGGGTTTACCGTGCTGTAGGTGGTGCTACCGGCATATTTTATCTGGATATCGATAATTCGAACAACAACACGCTGACGAGTAACAACGCATCGGACAACTACTATGGCATCTGCATGAGCGATTCGAGCAACATCATCACCTACCACAACAACCTTATCAATAACACATACTACAACGCCCACGACACCGGCACCAACCAGTGGGACTCTGGCTCCGCTGGCAACTACTACTCCGA
>JAGGRW010000177.1 GCA_021159385.1 Methanosarcinales archaeon | reverse complement strand
GGGCTGAGGAGCTTGGCTACCATCCGCAGGTGATCCTTGCGGGGCGGGCGATCAATGATTCGATGCCTGCGCATGTTGCGGGGATGATGATCAGGGGGTTGAACGAGGTCGGGAATGCGATCAAGGCGATTTTTTCACAAAAAATCGAGTAAAAACTGCCCTCCGGGTGGGGTTACAATTCTTGGTAGGGATGAGATTGAGGGGTTTGGTGTGAGGGCTCTGGATGACATGTTACAGATTACAGGTTACGGATTACTGCCCGAAGGGCGTGGATGGTGTGATCGTGGCTGCAGCGCATGACGAGTTTCGGGGGATGGGGCTCGGGTGTCAGCGGGGTTTATGGATGAGGGGGGCGATTGACGCGATGGCAGCGGAACAGATGGAGTTGTATTATAGAACGCCGTGGTGAAGAAAGTTATAACTCGGTTCAACTAATATACATACAGAAGTGATGTGTATGACATTAATCAAAGCAAAAGTCATGGATAGTATGCACTTGGAACTCGAAAAAGAGATTGGAACATCTGAGAAGGAGGTATTTGTAAAGATACTAAGACGGGGGATTGTAGAATCCGCTGAAGGTGCATGGGGATACGATGTGGATAGCAAGGATTTTGTTAAAGATTTGAGAAAATCCAAGAGATTAGATTGGATATGATGTTTTTTATAGATACTTCCATCTTTGTCGATGTCCTCCGGAAGAAGACTGTTAGCTCATCAAAACGCCTTTTCGATAGTATTCTTGAGCGCAATGAGGGTTTTATATCTTCAATCACGGTAGCTGAACTTAGTGTGGGGGCACACCTGTCTCCAAGGCAAGATGCGATTGAAAAGACACTTGAGCTTCTATCTCTCGCTTCTGTTATAAATCTGGACCATAAGATTGCATTCCGTGGCGGAGAGATCTATTCAGAGCTTGTCAGGAGGGGATTGGAGATTGAACTGAATGATTGTCTGATCGCTGCAACCTGTTTGTCTGCCGGAATTGCAGAGATTGTGACGAGAAATGTCAATCATTTTGATAGGATCGGAGGAGTAGATGCAATCATACCAGAGAATCTTGGATTCTGATGAGCAGCAAAACGGAGGGGTGGGTTGGTTTGCATGATCGCGTTTCGAGAGCGGGAGATCTTCAGAGGTGTGAACCACTGACCCAACAGAGCGGAATGGTACAAACCATGCTCAAACACATCCCCA
>JAGGRW010000174.1 GCA_021159385.1 Methanosarcinales archaeon | reverse complement strand
ACGCAACCGTGAACATCACGAACACCGGCACCGAAACCTGCTGGTTCATTGTCTCAGTATCGGGTGTAGGGGTAGAAGGTTACCCTATCGTTGGTCTCGGAACGGTTCAACTGGACGCTTCCGAATTCATCAACGTACCGCTCAAGATTTCGGTACCAAGTTCTGCAGATACAGGAGACTACATACTGACTCCGGTAGTCTTCAAATATGACAACTACCCGGCAGGAGATCCGGAAGCGATCGGTTCAGGAAAATCGGTAACGATCTCCTGAATCTTCCGTTTTTCAGGAGATTACCATGAACCGAACACTCAAACTCGCAGTTCCTCTGCTGCTACTTGCTGTGCTCTGCACGGCACTGTCCGGTGCAAGCACACAACAGGTAGCAATCAAAGCAGATGACGGCGGGGATCTTCCGGAGAGCATCCGCGTCGGCGAGACATTTACGGCTCTCATCACCGAGGGCGGTAGCCCTGTTCCCGCCGGCACAAACGTGGTATTCACGCTTCCGGCATCCGGTGGAACTCCGATCTTTGTTCCAACCGATAGCGACGGCAAGGCGCGGTACAAGCCGCTCATAACAGGAACCCTCAAAATCAGGGTGCTTGATGGCACCACAACGGTGGCAGAAGCGACTGTTGCCGTAGAAGAGGTCCCTGTTGAGATCGTCGGCTGGACGCTGGACGAAACAGCCGCCCGCGGCACGTACATCGATGCAACCGTGACAATCAAGAACATCGGCACAAGACCACTCTGGTTTGTTGTCTCGGTGTCAGGCATAGATGCCACAACGGGTTATCCATTAATTGGCATTAGCGCGGTTCGATTGGATGCTAGCGAATCTGTCGATATGCCGGTCAAGATTGCGGCACCGAGTTTTGCAGATGTGGGGGAGTACACATTGACTCCGATAGTCTACAGACTGGATGACTACCCGACAGGAGATCCGGAAGCGATCGGTTCAGGAAAATCGGTAACGATCTCCTGAAACCTTTACTTTTTAGAGGTAACAATGAATCAAATGCCAAAACTTACAATTCCTGTGCTGCTACTACTCGCACTCTGCACGGCACTGTCCGTCGCAAGCGCAGATTCGGTAGCGATCAAAGCAGAGGATGAAGGGGATCTTCCGGAGAGCATCCCTGTCGGCGAGACCTTCACGGTTCTCATCACCGAGGACGGTAACTCTGTCGGCGCTGGCACGAACGT
>JAGGRW010000123.1 GCA_021159385.1 Methanosarcinales archaeon | reverse complement strand
CGCAGCGGAACGTTGGACATTTTTACTCGATTTTTTTGTAAAAAATCGGTTGTGATAATCCGAGCACCTCGTCCATGCTATGCACGCCCCCGGGCGCGTCCACGACCCACCGCGCGGCTCTGATCGCGCCACCCGCAAACGCCTGCCTGCTGTGCGCCTGATGCTTGATCTCGATCCGCTCACCGTCGCCGGCAAACAGGACTGTGTGATCGCCGATGATGTCGCCGCCCCGTACTGCGTGAATCCCGATCTCATCGCCCCTCGGCGAGAGCCCCTCGCGCCCGTGCACCAGTTCTCTTCCGCCGAGAACCGCGCTCATGACCGCAGCCGCGTGCATCGCCGTTCCCGATGGCGCATCCTTCTTGTTGCGGTGGTGCGCCTCGATCACCTCGATGTCCCAGTCACCGATGTATGAAACGACATCGGCAAGCAGTTTCCAGAAGAGATTGACACCGACAGAGAAGTTCGGCGCAATAACAGCTGAGACCCTGTCCGCTATGAGTCCCGCAATCTCCTCCTGATACGGCTCAAGCCCGGTCGTTCCAACGACGAGATTTACGTTATTTCTGACCGCAGCTTCAACGTTCCTGACAGCGGCGTCAGCGATCGTGAAATCGATCAGAACGTCAGGAGATGTTCTCGCAAGAACCGAATCGATCTCGCCTGCGTCCGAAACCGCGATGCCAACGGCAACGTCACCTGCAACGCCTTCTGTGCCAGTGCCCATGCCCACTGGTGCGCCGATGTCCACGATGTCGAACGCCGCGACCAACCCCATATCCGGCGCGGCGTTGATATTCTCGATTATGAGCTTTCCCATGCGCCCGTGCGCGCCTGTTACTGCAACGGTTGTCATGGCAGTACAGTATCCGCTGGCGTCTAAAGTATCTTTGCATCGTGCCAATCTTCGCACCCCGGCGGCTCAATCGGTTCAATCGACTCAATCGCCCTACATTTCACACCGTCACGACTTCTGGCTTTTTCAGGGCATGTACACTATAACGTCCAGTCACTCTACGCACCATTCTCATTTCAGTACTTCCGAAACACACCTGGGTTCCGAACCGAAATTAAAATTCCTCTAACATTCGGAAGTAGGGGCATTCGGAACTACTGCATTTACGAAAAAGTATATCACCAGCCCCCACCCGAAGGGCAGGTTTTACTCGATTTTTTGTGAAAAAATCGTTGTGAAAAAATCGTTGTGAAAAAATCGTT
>JAGGRW010000130.1 GCA_021159385.1 Methanosarcinales archaeon | reverse complement strand
CACCCCGCCCGCCTTCTTAACCTCCGGCTTCGTCTCCACCTTTGCCTGATGCCCGGCGGTCAGCCTGATGACCTTGCCTAAGAATTGCTCATACACGTTCCCCAGGATCTCAACGCCGAGAACCGAGAACTCATAAGGCGATTTTGGATAATAGAGTCCCTCTATAATTGTTTTCAAGACCTTATCATCGATCTTCAATCGAGGTGTTACCGCGTCTGCCCCAAAGTCGAATATACCGCTGTTATATTTGGATTCTGCAAGTCTGAAACGATTTAGCAAATCCAGGTAAACACCAGTGGATTCGGCTGCTGATTGCAACTGTCCGTAAGGTTCGATCCCCCGATCTTCGCATATCCGCAGGAAGATGATCCGGTCGATGATCTTCTGCACTGCATAGTTCAACTCGTAGATCGACACATCGGGATTCCGGAGAGCGATGTTCTTAGCAAGCATCTCACGCCAGCTCTCAATCTCCTTTAAAAATTCGCTATCAACTTCCGCTGTCCCCTTTTTGCCTTTAGCCGATAGCGCATACCGGTCAAAGCTTCCTTTGAGAATCGCATCCTTGGAAAAGACATCGTATATCTCATCAAACTTATCGAGATACTCCTCAAACGTATAATACCCAATCCTTCCCACGCTGGCTTTGTCTTTCGGACCCGGTTTGATCCGGCAGTCGTAGACCGACAACTCCTCAAAATCCGTTACGATGGACAATGGCAGCTTTGCGCTCCATGCATACCGCCTCAGCTGATATGACGGGGCAACGTCCTCTTTTATGTTCACCGCGGGTTTCTTCGCTTCGACAAAGAACTTCCGTTGACCACCGATCCTGAAACTATAATCCGGCGCTCTGGTCGAACGCCCCACTTTTATCGCATCCTCGTGAACAACATCCTTGTACTGCTCTGCGTGACCCTGCTTATTGCTCACATCCCAGCCCAGAGCTTCAAAGAAGGGGTCAATGAATTCCCGCCTCACCTGTGTCTCATTGTATGCCGATTTTTTATAGACGTCAAGATTGTATCTGAACCGCCCGGCGAGTTCCTTAACCTTCTCTTTTGCCTGTTCTTTCATTTTGTGGGATACCAGAAAGAAAACCTAATCTAATATTTGCATTGCATTATATTTAACCACACAACCCCCATAGAATGTCCTTTATGGCATTCCTCTCTTATTTCGAGAGTCTTCTTTCCGCGATCTCCTGCGCCAATTCCGCCTCTGCTGCCATCCCATCACTTTGTTCACCCGCTGC
>JAGGRW010000209.1 GCA_021159385.1 Methanosarcinales archaeon | reverse complement strand
TGGGGATCAGGGTCGGGCACGTGGAAGCGGGGCTGCGGAGCTACGACCGGAGGATGCCTGAGGAGATCAACAGGGTTGTCGCGGATCATATCTCGGATTACCTGTTTGCTTCAACTGGGAAAGCCATGGAGAATCTGGTAGGAGAAGGACTGAATGAAGCCAGAATATCTGTTACGAGTAATACCATCGTCGATGCCGTGTACCAGAATCCGGAGATTAATAGTACAATGGTGTGAGATGCTGTGAGAATCAGAAGATTGCACTGGGATGAGTACAATATTTTTCATATCGCCTGTCACGGGATTACAACTGAAGATGTAGAGTATGTATGTTATGGTGGGCATGTTGCACGGAAGGCAAGGGATAGATATCTTGTATACGGGAAAACGAAAGGCGGAAGGTATATCCTGGTCGTACTCGGAAAATCCGAAGATAGTTTCATGCCGATTACTGCCCGCGATATGAATGAAAGTGAGAAAAAGGTATATAGAAGGATGGTGAGATGAATACTATGCTAAAAACAATGTCATCGATGTTCAAACCAGGTGATGAAGCGGAATTTTGGGATAATGTGGATACAACGCATATCCTGGAAAGTGGCGATGAAATTGAACTGGAATATAGCCCCGATGCAGAGAATATTTGCATCCACTGCGGGAGAAAGATGATTGATAGAATGAGGGATGTCGATGTGCCCGGTGAGAGGTTAACAATCCATATCACAGAGTATTACTGTCCGAATTGCCAAAAATCAAGTATAGGATCCACAGAAGCCAAACGATTATCAGAGATGATGGTCATGCTGCGGATGCCCGGAGGTGAAGAAATATTCGAAAGTAGTGCCAATGTAGATAAAGAAGGATATTTCGTGAGAATTCCGGTTAAGATTGTGCAGAGTCTGGATATACGCGAAAAGAAGAAGACCAGAGTCTGGTGCGCAGGCAAGAAAATAATTATGGAGGTAGAATGATCTCGGGCGGGATCACTGTGATCGGCGTGAAGAGATATGGTGTATTGCCGGAGGGATGAATCCAAATGGGGGTCGTGATTGCCCGGATTGCGGATCTCAATGAAGTGCTCTGGGAAAAGGGGTTTCTGGCTCGCGCCCTCTGGCGTATTGCCGGATGGTTTTATGTGTGATTGTGATCAACTGACTATTGTGAGGAACAGTAACGATGGGTAAGACCTGCATCATCATCGGCACACGCCCTGAGATCATCAAGATGTCGCCTGTGGTGCGGGCGTGCGAGCGGCAAG
>JAGGRW010000119.1 GCA_021159385.1 Methanosarcinales archaeon | reverse complement strand
TTCACGAAGATGGAATGCTCTGGCGATGATGGATGTCTGTGGAATATAACGTTCACCGTCAAGAACTATCAGAAATATAATTGCAATTATACTGTAAGTTTAATTGCGGGAGATGAGATTGTGAAACTTGAAAGCGGAAATCTCGGACCGACGTGGTCAAAAAGAGCGATGCACACGGGGAATAAAGTCATGTCTGTAAAAGGCAGAGAGAACATGTATTTGACTGTTGTAAGCGACAAAACGGACTGAATGGGGATTGGGGTACTCACCCATAATCACATAATCACATACCTGCTGTTCATGTGTGTTCGGTTAAGCAGCCTAACCCCCCAATCAACCAGATCAAGAATCTCCAACTCAAGAAGGCTCGACCGTAAGACTGTAAGCAATTTCACGCCCGCGGATACGATCCGAGCACCTTCAGCGTCGCAACCATCTTCCTGATCGATTGCAGGGCATCACGGACACTCTCATCACGAATGTGCCCCTGAAAATCGATGTAAAAGAGGTAATCGCCGAGTGCCTTCCTTGTCGGGCGCGATTCGATCTTTGTCAGGTTGATATTCCGTGATGCGAACTCGCCGAGCAGTTCATGCAGCGCGCCGGACCGATCCTTCCGCAGAGCAACGATTATCGAGGTCTTGTCGTTTCCGGTCGGAGGCAACGCATCGGTTCCGAGCACGATGAATCGAGTCTGGTTCTCGTCCACGTCCTGAATCCCCTCAAAAAAGATGTCGAGTCCGTAGTGGCTCGCTGTTTCCGCATAAGCGATCGCTGCAACCCCGTCCTGCGTTGACGCCAGTTTCGCAGCGTGCGCTGTGCTTGCAGTCACCTGAATGTCCGTACCGCTGAAATGCTCGCGCAGAAAGCGTCTGCACTGGGCAATCGCCTGCGGATGTGACATAATCGTTTTAATCGACGTAATCGGCGTGGTTTTGTTTTTTGCAAGAAGACAGTGACGTATCGGCAGAACGATCTCACCAACGATCGTCACAGGGCATTTCAGCAGCGCATCGAGTGTGGACCCAACCGAGCCCTCAATCGAGTTTTCAGTCGGAACCACTCCGAAATCGACCCCGTTACCAACAGAAGATACAATCTCGGAGATATCATCGAAATATCTGAATTCCGACCGATCGTTGACCCATTCCTTCGCCGCATACTCGCTGAACGTCCCTTCGGGACCGAGCACACCGACAACTGCAACCGTCGTTTTGGGGCCGTGTTCTCTGGCAACGTCCTCGGTACTACCTCTGGTAACGTC
>JAGGRW010000105.1 GCA_021159385.1 Methanosarcinales archaeon | reverse complement strand
TTATGCGTACTACCATCGGGTAAAAGGTGGAAAGACACCGGATAAAGCTACGGTTTATATCGGAGATGAAGATTGACTGGAGAAATGATACCATGAACAAAGTAGAGATAAAAGACGGAGTTTACTGGGTTGGCGCGATCGACTGGAACCTGCGGGATTTCCATGGATATGCCACACCAGGAGGTACGACGTACAACGCATACATCGTCAAAGACTCGAAAGTTGCGCTTGTCGATACCGTGAAAGCCGGATTCTTTGATGAACTGCGCAGCCGTGTAGAAGCGATAACAGACCCGGGCGACATCGATTACGTGATCGTGAACCATGTCGAGCCGGACCACACGGGATCGCTTCCCCGCGTGATGGATGCTGCCCCCAATGCGACCATGATCGCAACTGAGAAAGGCGCGGAAGAACTGCCAATGTATTATGACTGCGACGGCTGGAATATAAGGACTGTTAAGACCGGAGATACGATCTCGCTTGGAGAAAAAACGCTCTCGTTCGTTGAAACGCCGATGCTCCACTGGCCCGACAACATGGTCACGTATATCCCTGAGGATCGCCTCCTCCTCTCAAACGATGCGTTCGGGCAGCACATCGCAGAGAGCAAGCGGTACGCAGACGAGGTTCCCGAGATACTTGACGAGGCTGCCATATACTATGCCAATATCCTGATGCCGTTCTCGCCACTCATCACAAAGACCCTGCAGAAGATCGGTGAGATGGGGCTCGAGATCGATATGATTGCGCCGAGCCACGGCATGATCTGGCGCGATTCCGGTGTCAGTGACATTCTCAACGCGTATCGCAGATGGAGTTCAGGCGAGTCAAACGATACCGCAATCATCGTTTACGATACGATGTGGGGCAGCACCGAGAAGATGGCTCTCGCGATCGCACAGGGCATAATCGATGCCGGGTTCGAGGTCAAGGTGTACCACCTCAGGAAATCAGAATGGAGCACGATCATAAGAGAGATTCTGGAGGCTAAGATTATACTCGTTGGCTCTCCCACCATCAACAACGGGATGTTTCCGAGTGTCGGGGGATTTTTGACATATCTCAGGGGACTCAGGCCAAAGGGCAAGGTAGGTTTCGCTTTCGGGTCGTATGGCTGGGCTGGAGGCGCGGTCAAAGCGATTACGGGCGAGCTTGAGAAGACTGGTGTCAGGGTTGTGGATTCCATATCGGTCAAATTTGTACCGGGAGTTGACGATCTTGCTGCGTGCGCAAAGCTTGCAGGAAAGGTTGTTGATGCGGCAGAGATGCAAGAACGATGAT
>JAGGRW010000061.1 GCA_021159385.1 Methanosarcinales archaeon | reverse complement strand
AAAACTCCAAAAACCTTTTATTGATCGAGGGTAAATAATGCAATTGGGTGAGGGTTTGAGGATATTAGTTGTGGATGATTCGATGTTCATGCGAAAGATCGTATCGGACATGCTTGCGACCGATCCGCAGATTGAGGTCTGCGGGACAGCAAAGAACGGGATTGAGGCTATCGAGCAGATAAAGAAGCTTACACCTGATGCGGTCACGATGGATGTCGAGATGCCAAAGATGGATGGGCTAACAGCACTCGGACACATCATGCACGAGTGTCCGCTGCCTGTTGTCATGCTCAGCACACTGACAGAGAAGGGTGCGGATGCGACGTTCAAGGCACTTGAGCTTGGAGCTGTTGACTATGTGCAGAAACCGTCTGGTGCGATCTCGCTTGATGTGCGCAAGGTGCAGACCGAACTGCTCGGCAAAATAAAGGCGGCTGTGCAGGCGAAGGTCAGGAAACGGACGCACAGCGAGAGGAAGCCGGGTGTGATCAAGTATACGCCGAAGAGAGCGGCAAAGACGAGGGTGATTGCGATCGGGACATCGACAGGTGGACCATCAGCGCTTGCCGAGATCATTCCTCGTTTTCCGGCAGACACTCCGCCGATGCTGATTGTGCAGCACATGCCTGCTGATTTTACAAAGACGTTTGCGAAGAGACTGGACAATGAGTCAGCGATCACAGTAAAAGAGGCGAGCGCAGGGGACAAGATCATGCCAGGGCTTGCGCTTCTTGCCCCGGGTGACTACCACATGACCGTCGGAAGAGATGGCAGGGTGCATCTGGATAAGAAGCCAAGGATTCACGGAGTGAGACCTGCGGTCGATCCGATGATGATAACAGCATCAGAGGTCTACAAATCGGATATGATCGGAGTCATCATGACCGGCATGGGGAGCGATGGCAGCGACGGCATGGTTGCTATTAAGAATAACAACGGAGCAACGATTGCGCAGGACGAGGATTCCTGCGTTGTGTACGGCATGCCACAGGAGGCGTACAAAACAGGGTGCGTGGATCGGGTGGTCTCGTTGTCGCAGATACCGATCGAGGTGCTGCGAAGATGTTGAGATATTAATGCGATCAGTATAATTTTGCAAGATATATTAAATTGGGGGAGATTGCAATGGACATGTCCGAATACAAGGGAGAGTTCGTAAACGAGGCGAGAGAGCATCTGGAGATATTGAATCAGTCGCTCCTCGATCTGGAACACGACAAATCCAACATGGACCTTTTGAATAACATATTTCGAGCGGCGCACACGTTGAAAGGCTCGTCCGCGACGATGGGTTACAC
>JAGGRW010000072.1 GCA_021159385.1 Methanosarcinales archaeon | reverse complement strand
TAGTAATCGGCATTACTATAATCGTGATTACTAAATTCATCGACCGTGAAAAAGATCTCAATTTCCTTCTCAAACGATACGAGGAAGCGTCCGCACAGGTGATCGTCCTGTACGGGAGGCGGAGAGTCGGCAAGAGCCGCCTGATACAGGAGTTTATCAGAAACAAGAGATCTGTGTACCATCTTGCATCAAAAACGGTGCCCCATCTCCAGATAAGCGACTTTATGGCGTCGGTAGCGCGAGAACTGGATGACGATAGAATATTAGACCTCAAAGAGGATTGGGAGGCTATATTCAAACACCTCATCGAATCAGAGGACAGAACCATAATCGCGATCGATGAGTTTCCCTATCTGATCGAATCGGATAGGACGGTAACCGCAACGTTTCAGCGAATAATCGACCAATCCATAGTCAAATCCAACCTGTTCCTGATCTTATGCGGCTCAAGCGTTGGTATGATGGAGACCGAGGTTCTCGGACACAAAAGTCCGCTGTACGGGCGCAGAACCGGGCAGTGGAGACTGGAACCAATGGGATTCAGACAGATAGCGGAGTTTCTGCCAGGATATTCCTGCGAGGAACTTGTAAACGCATACTCGGCTGTAGGTGGCGTTCCCTTCTATATAAACAGATTCGACGATTCACGAGATGTCTTCGAAAACATTCTCGAAAAGATTCTTGAGAAGGGAGAAATATTGAGCGAAGAAGGAGAGTTTCTGCTAAGAGAGGAACTCAGAGAGCCGAAAACATATTTTTCGATATTGCGAGCCATCAGTTTCGGCAACACAACGTTCTCTGACATAATGAACTACACCGGGCTTGACAGGAACTCGATGACGCGGTACCTGGACATCCTGCGAACGCTCGGGTTTGTGCGAAGGGAGGTCCCTGTAACCGAGAAATCGCCTGAAAAGAGCAAGAAAGGGTTGTATTATGTGGATGACAACTATCTGAACTTCTGGTTCAGGTTCGTCTTCCCGCACAGAAGCGAGATCGAGAAAGACCCGAGCAGTGTACTGGAAACCCTGATAAAACCATATTATAACCAGTTCGTGGGCAGGTCTTTTGAGAACATCTCAAAACAGTTCTTGCAGGATTTAAATAGAGAAGACGTGCTTCCGTTCAGGTTTCTGAGGATTGGCAGGTGGTGGCACAAGGATAGGGAGATAGATATCGTTGCGCTGAATCAGGAAACAAAGGAGATTCTGCTGGTTGAATGCAAATGGCAGAAACTTGGAGAAAACGATGCTACGAGGGTTCTTCACAGACTTAAGGAGAAATCAAAGCATGTCCAGTGGCA
>JAGGRW010000064.1 GCA_021159385.1 Methanosarcinales archaeon | reverse complement strand
CATACGAGGCACAGTTTCTCAGTAGAGGAGGCGAGAAGACCTGAAGCATGCATGACATGTCATCAGGGATTTGACCATGCTCAGTGGGAGATGTACTCGACCTCGAAGCATGGTGCGATCTACCTGACAGAGGGCGACAACTGGAACTGGAGCGCACCCCTCTCCGAGGCGAAAGAGAGTTACACGGCACCCACATGCCAGATGTGCCATCTAAAGGACGGAGACCACAACGTTATCACTTCATGGGGATTTCTTGGTGTCAGAGTTGAAGAGCCTGATAAGGAATGGGCTAAAGACAGAGCATCAGTCCTGAAGTCGTACGGAGTCCTTGATGCAGACGGAAATCCAACAGCAAGGTACGACGATCTCGTAGTTTCTGGAAAGTTTGCGAGACTCACGATGGATGAATGGACCGAGCAGCGTGAGAAGATGATTGAGATATGCAGCGACTGTCATTCAGAGTCTTTTGCACGAGTCTCTCTTGAGGAGGGTGACCAGATGCTCAGAGAGGCTGACCGGGTCTACGCGGAGTCGGTCGAGACTGTGGCAGCGCTACACCGCGACGGCATCCTCCCTGAGCCCGAATACATCGATGAACTCCCGTCCTATCCATATCCGGATGTTCTCAGGGTCTACGATCAGTCAACATCGGCAGAGGAGGATCTCTGGGTTATGTGGATGAAGTACCGGATGCGTTGTTTCCAGAGCGCGTTTCATGCAAACGCGGATCAGGAAACGTGGTATGGCTGGGGACCGCTCAAGGAGACCGCGGTTGTGATCAAGTCAGAAGACAAGAGGCTTCGGGCTGAAGCAAAACTCGAAGAGGCTGTAGGAACCAGAACGCCAGGAGCAACAGAGGGTGCAGGTGCAGCAGAGAGCCCAGGATTCGGGGCGGTCTTCTCGTTTGCATCGATTCTTGCTCTATTCGTTCTGATGAGGAGAAAAGGATAAAAATTTTATTCGGAGGTCTAGAATGGCAACAAAAGACGAACTTGAAGCGAACTTCAAGGGCGAAACATCAGAAGTCGCACTCTACCTTGCGATGTCAAAGCAGGCAGAGCGCGATGGACACCACACCGTAGCCATGTACTTCAGGCAGGTTGCGATGGATGAGGCATGGCATGGCGCAGAGGTTGCAGAACTTCTCGGCATGATCAAGGACACGAAGGCGAACCTCGAGATGATGCTTGCGGGCGAGACGAAAGCCGAGGTCGAGAAAGCGGATGCTGCGAAGGCAGCCGAAGCAGAGGGAATGATCGACGCGGCACGGTTCTTTGAGCGAGCATCAAAGGATGAGGCACGGCACAAAGCCGGGCT
>JAGGRW010000150.1 GCA_021159385.1 Methanosarcinales archaeon | reverse complement strand
CTGTAAAGAGCGAACACGAACATACGGGAGTGCCAACACCGCAGGCGATCATAATTCCTGAAAATAACAGCACAGCAATAACAGAAACAGTATCGCCCAAGCTGCCAGCCGAAACACGAACCGAACTCGATAGAATCATCTACCGCTCGCATTACAATCCGGATGTTGCGGTGATCCTTTCGGAAGATCAGATCCCGATAAAGGTGAACGGGGAGTGGAACGAGGACAGATATCTCTCCGTCAAAATCCAGATCCCAACAAAAGACGTGCACAGAAGCATGCCATACATCAGAATCGGACTGGCAGAAGACGTGTATACTGCTGCGCTCGATATCGAAGCTTGTGCCGATCTTGGCTGGGATGCTGAAGTATCAGGAAGCGGGAGCTGGACCACAGAAGATGGTGAGCGTCGCACCATGAAGATATATTCACTCCGAAAAGGCGATATTCAGATCGAGGTCATGCCTGCTGATAGGACCTCGCTGGAAGAAACCGATGTCCATGTCACTGTAAACAATGCAACATCCCTGAGTGAAGGTGCAAAAGATGAAATAACGGATGTTCTGGTCGCAATCGGATTTTTTGAACCGGCAGACATAATCGATGATACGGCAATCGTATCGGATATCAGGGAATGGGATGACCTTGAATCCGCGATCAGTGTTGCTGCGGATGATTTCGATTTCGGTGCTGCCATGAAGACAGAACTTGGATATCTCAGAGGTGTTGGTGTGATTGTAGGATTGACTGATGGGGATGTTGACGAAATCGCATCTGCCTCTGTACGCGGAACTGCTGGCTTCAATTCAAGGATCGTTTATGAAGACGGTGAATGGATACCATATCGCGAAACAGGGAATCCGGTGTTGATAAAACTTACCGACTGTGGCGGATTTCCGATCACGGAACTGCCGGGGGGACTTGCGCAATCTGCGCCCACGGAATCAACGACGCACGCGCCCGCTCACGCGGTGCCCGCGTTCACAGCGTTTGCTGCGATTGCGGGAGTGCTGGTGGTTGTGTATGCGAGGGGGCACGGTGACGGAGGTGAGCGATAAATGGTGAAACTGTACGGCTGTGAAAAATGCGCTTATCCTCTTTAAGGATGAGAGATTCCTGTAATTTGGTTTATTTTTAGGTTCAAATGGTTTCAAATGATTTTTGGTGAGTATCCCACCTGATTCCAGTTTATGGAATCATTTATTCCATTTTTCGGAATTAACTTCCAGATTACATACTTGAGTTGTTCCAGCCACGCGTATATTGAGCGCCGAGGAGGGGCGTGATGATAGAAGTACCCAACGTAAAAAGGAGGTGAA
>JAGGRW010000055.1 GCA_021159385.1 Methanosarcinales archaeon | reverse complement strand
CCGGAACTGGTCTCGTCCACATCGAATGTGACGATTGTGAAGAACCCGGGAACAGGGGCGAGCGGGTGGAGGTTCAGAAGATAACGGACGAGGACGTTTACGGCATGGGGAAGGTTCTGGGCACAACATTTCTGCTGGCTGATGGCACGGTGATCTATGTGCCTGAGAATACGACCGGGTAGTGCAACCAGTGGGCAGTGTAATTGGCGGGTAGTGGGGGGTAGTGTGTTGGGCGTAGGTTGAAGAGCGGCGTAACGCATAACGCAGCCTACTCACGCATACTTCGCCCAGCCTCAGCAAGCCCGTGCAACATCCGTGCAGCATCCTTTGCGAAGTACGTGAGGATCATGTCTGCGCCTGCACGCCTGATCGAAAGAAGCGATTCGAGGGTCGCCTGCTCGTAATCGAGCCAGCCCATATCGCTCGCTGCCTTGATCATTGCATACTCACCGCTCACCTGATATGCGGCGGTTGGCAGCCCGTAGGCGGTCTTGATCCGGTACAGGATGTCGAGATACGGCATCGCAGGTTTCACCATCACGATGTCTGCACCCTCTGAGATGTCCAGTTCCACCTCTCGCATCGCCTCATCCGAGTTTGCAGGATCCATCTGGTAGCCGCTGCGGTCGCCGAATGCGTATCCCGAGTCTGCGGCGTCCCGAAACGGACCGTAGAAGCATGAGCAGTACTTAGCAGCGTACGACATGATCGGGGTCTCTGTGAATCCGTCGATGTCAAGCGCGGTTCTGATCGCACGCACCATGCCATCCATCATGCCGGACGGGGCAACGATGTCCGCGCCTGCGCTGGCGTGGCTCACCGCAACCTTCCCGAGAATCGGGAGCGTCGGATCATTGAGAACGGTCTTCGCATCATAATCGACGATGCCGCAGTGCCCGTGCGTGGTGTACTCGCAGAGACAGAGATCGGTTATCAGAATCAGATCACTGGTTTCAGAGCGTATCTTCCGTATCGCCTGCTGAATGACGCCAGAATCGTCGTACGCGCTCGTCCCAACCTCGTCCTTCGTTTCCGGTATCCCGAAGAGGATTACCGCAGGAATCCCGAGGTCCTCGATCTCTTTTGCCTCGTCGGAGGCACTGTCCAGCGGAAAACGGTATTGACCCGGCATCGACTCGATTTCTACGGGTTCAACGATTGTTTCATCCACAAAGATCGGGCAGATGAGGTCACTTGTGGAAAGCCTCGTTTCAGCCACGAGATTTCGTATCCGGTCCTGCCGCAGCCTGCGCATTCGCACCTTTGGGAACATGACATCACTTATTCCGGGCATCACTGATTAATCCTTTGACCGGGTGGCGAGGGGGGGCGGTCATGCCGGCATGGCTATGTGCGGACAGAGGTGAGGGG
>JAGGRW010000075.1 GCA_021159385.1 Methanosarcinales archaeon | reverse complement strand
CCGAGAATCAGGATCGATCAGGTAACATCAATTGGGTGGAAGGTTCTTTTCCCACTCGCTATGGTGAATCTGGTATGGGCAGCAATGTTAGGGCTGGTATGGCCCTGGTAGGCGATCACAATGACATTCAAACGATTTTTTCACAACGATTTTTTCACAAAAAATCGAGTAAAAACTGCCCTTCGGGTAGGGATCAGTTTTTGGTCAAACTTTTGTGAAAAGTTTGCGAGTAAGAAATGCCCTTCGGGCGGGATGATAGGTGATTATAATGGTACTCAAAAACTTTGAGGAAATGATAAAGAACACATTCAGACCGAGTGTGACAAGACTCTGCCCTGAGGTGCCGACCGAGGTGTCGGATCGATACCGGGGCATGCACAAACTCGATCGGGATAAGTGCATCGGTTGTGGGATATGCGCCGGCACCTGCCCGACACGTGCGATTCGGATTGTGAGGTACGGGCGCTGGTTCCCGATGATCGATTTCGGACACTGCATGTTCTGCGGACTCTGCGTGGATCAGTGCCCGAATGACGCGCTTACAATGACGAAAGAGTATACGGAGGCAATATCGCCTGACAGGTACGCGCTCATATACGGTCCTGCGCAGTTGATGGGCGAGGAGGACTGACGATGGAATCCACAATGAAACCAATAGACTACGTAGTAGAGATTATCGGGTTTGGACTCGTGATCCTGCTACTGCTTCTCTCAATGCTATAATAGGGTGACATAAATGACACTTGGAGATAGTTTTGAATTACTTGTGTTTGCTGTGCTTGCGGTTGTGATGATAGGAATGGCTGTTATGGTCGTCGCATCAAAGGAGGTTGTGCATAGCGCACTGTACCTCCTCGGAACGTTTGCGGCTGTTGCCGGAGTATATATCCTGAGCCGCGCAGCATTCGTAGGAATTGTCCAGGTATTCGTATATATCGGGGCTATCGGCATCCTGATAATCTTCGCAGTGATGCTGACAACACGAGAGGTCGGAGGATAAGTCAAATGATCAACAAAATACTAAACGCGGTTGTTGCGCTCCTCTTTCTGGCGGTTGTTGGAATGTCAGTTGCGGGGACTGCGTGGAGCGATCTCGAAGAACCGATAACGTTCATCGAGGAGGACTCGTCGGGCATCGTCCACATCGGAACAGAGATATTCACGACTTATGTGGTGGCGTTTGAGGTGCTCGCACTCGTTCTTCTCGCGGCACTGATCGGAGGAATTTACCTCGCAAAAGAGGACGATATGGAGGCAGCGACATGATTCCCGATTTTTTCACACGATTTTTTCACAAAAAATCGATTAAAAACTGCCCTTCGGATCGGAGACCAGTTTTTGATCAAACTTTTGTGAAAAGTTTGCGAGTAAGAAATGCC
>JAGGRW010000110.1 GCA_021159385.1 Methanosarcinales archaeon | reverse complement strand
CTCCTGGTTGAGAACGACAGTTTTGAGAAGCACATAACCAAATTCGGGCTGTATCCGGAGGCAATTTGGGATATCCTGAACCGGCATCCCGGTTTTGACATGACCTTTGATATCGGTCACGCCCACCACTCGGGCATCCCGCCTGAACGGTTCATCGAACTTCTTGGGCACAGGATCAAGGCGGCACATCTGCATGACAACAACGGCGTGTATGATGAGCATCTCGCACCCGGCAGGGGTTCTGTTGATTTCGAGGGCGTCATTGGGCGGCTCGATTTTTGCACCACGTATGTGCTTGAGATGAAGACGTTACCGGATGTTATCTCGGGCAGGGAGTTTATCGAGTCGCTGGGGTTTATGAAACGACAGAAGAAGAGACCAAAATCGAAAGCCGTGATTTAAACCTCTGGGGGCACTACTATTCATTGCCAATGAAAACATTTCAACCAATCATTCATTCCCAGTGAAAATTTCATGTATAACAAGAAACAGATACGTCAATCATGAATAAGAGACAGCTAAAAGAGATCGTTGTCCAGCAGAGAGAAGAGCTAAAAAGGAAGGACAGGGGAATAGAGCGAGAAAATCTGGAAGAGATCGGAAGATACCTGAAAATCCCGCACGTACTGATAATCAGCGGTGTGAGAAGGTCTGGAAAATCGACCCTGCTGACACAGATCATGTCAGAATGGTACGATCGCGATTTTTATTATCTGAACTTTGAGGACGAGCGATTGATATCGTTTTCAGCGGAAGAGGATTTTGATCTCCTTTATCAGGTGTTTCTTGAACTTTATGGAGAACAGAAAATATTCTTCTTCGATGAAATCCAGAATGTCTCCGGCTGGGAACGGTTTGTGAGACGGATGTATGAGCGCGGCAACAAGTTCGTAATCACCGGCTCGAATGCAAGACTGTTGAGCAGGGAACTCGCAACGCATCTGACCGGACGGCATATCGCAAAAGAATTATACCCCTTCTCATTCAGGGAGTTTTTGAGGCTCAAAGGTGCTGAACCCGGAGAAAATTTCGAGTATATCACAGAAGAGCGGGCTAAAATCGAGAAACACCTCTCCCAATATATTGAAGACGGCGGTTTTCCAGAGTATCTGAGATATGGAGAGAAGGAGATCCTTCACAGGCTCTTTGGTGATATACTCTTCAGGGACATACTTGTGAGATACGGGATAAGAGAGACGAAGACCTTTCAGGAGATTGCCAACTATTTGATGGCGAACATCTCAAACACGGTAAGTTACAACAGATTAAAGAATATATTCAATCTGGGAAGCGTGAATACCGTAAAGAACTATGCTCTGTATCTGGAAAGCAGTTTTTTGATCTTTTTTGTCGATCGATTCTCATATTCCGGAGGTGTACGACATGCGTCCCCAAA
>JAGGRW010000128.1 GCA_021159385.1 Methanosarcinales archaeon | reverse complement strand
GCATCGGCGGAGCCATCAAACTTTTGTGAAAAGTTTGCGAGTAAGAAATGCCCTTCGGGCGGGGCTGGTGATATACTTTTTCGTAAATGAAAATGGTGCGTAGAGTGACTGGATGTTATAGGTATACACCATGAAAAACCTGAAGAACCCGAACTATTCGTCAAAATAGATCATCGCAACGCCGCTGCACCGAAAGGCATGGGCAAGATCGCGGGTGAGCAGCATATCTATAACCTTCTCTGCAACCGTCTCGCTGATCTGAAATCTCGACTCCTGCATCAGAACGAGATCCTTTCGTTTAATGATCTTCTTGCATTTTATATGTTTCCTGTCATATTCACATTTGTTGTATTTCTCGCACCGCCGCACTCTCTCGTACCGTTCCATGAAACTCGCAAGCCCGTACCAGCTATGGATGTTGTACGACCCCTTGATCCCGTAGATGTTCGCCACTGTCCGCTTTATCATAGTGGAATATTAAAAACTACGAACACTTATAATAATCGATATCAGCACGCATGGGCAGCGCGTCAGGTGTCATCACCCTACCGGAGCGAATCCTTAAATATAAGGTACGATTATGAACATTATTGTACAAAGTTATACAGTGGACTCGATTACCATGACCAGCATGACCAGCATGACCCACCTGACACCAACCATCCCTGAACTGACCGCGCTACTCAAATCAGCAGAGCCGCCCGCAATCGTCCAGTTGACCGCGACAATGCCTGCGACATGCACTCCGATCGACCTCTACACCGCGCTCAGGTCACAGAACCCGAAATGCTCATATCTGCTCGAATCTGTGGAGAAAGAGAAGCGCCACGCACGGTTTTCGTTTGTGGGATCAGATCCTGATGCGGTCGTTGCCGTCCGCGGACGCAACATCTCGCTCCGGTGCGAGAGATCAACACCGCTGACAAGAGAGATCGGGGCGAATCTCTCTCTGATGCACGACGGCGAGGGAGAAGGCGGTGACGAAGGCGAGATCCACCCGGAATATGATGTTCTGGATGCGCTAAAGCCGATCATCCCCAACGTACCGTGCATCAGCACGAAAAACTTCGATCGGCAGGTCTTTTCCGGAGGCGCGATCGGATATTGCGGATACGATGTCGTATACGACTGCTGGCTCGACATCGAGCCGCGAAACCGCGCGACGACGCCGGACGCCCAGTTCATGATCGTCTCGCAGACCGTGATCTTCGATCACCTGACTGGCGAGCTTCATATCGTGATGACTCCATTTTTATCGGACTTTGGCGAGGATCGCATTGCAGAGGCGTACCGAAACGCAGAATCGGATGCATCGCGGCTGATATCAGTCATCGGAAGCATCGGGGTTGCGACCGGCACAGGAACAGAGGCGGGGACCGGGACTGGAACCGGAACTGAAGTCGGTGGTGCAGAGCAGACGGCGCCGGCAGACC
>JAGGRW010000066.1 GCA_021159385.1 Methanosarcinales archaeon | reverse complement strand
AATCAGAAACTTGGATATGAAGGGATACGGAATCTAACTCTTAAAACCTCAAAGGTTTACTGGGACGGGCTGGTTTGTGAGGGTGCGGGTCCGGAGGATATCGATGAAGAGAAAGTGAAATGGTTTCTGGATGAAAGAAAAAGAAAGCGAAATGTGGCAAAACCAAGAGATATGGCTTTTGAGGAACTGCTCATCAACATTGGTGCTGTAAAGTCATTCGAAGGTGATATAAAACCTACAAATGCCGGGATATTATTCTTTGGCAAAAACCCGCAGAGATTCTTTATCAATTCCGGATTGAGGGTTGTTAAATTTAAGGGAACTGATGTAACACATCCTGTGATTGATAGAATAGATTGCAGAGAAACACTCTGGGAGATGGTTAATGTGGCAGAGGAATTTATAAGGAGAAATATCAGATTGATGAGTTTCAGGGTTGCCACAAGCTTTCAGAGAGAAGATAAATTTGAGTACCCCATAGATGCACTGAGAGAGGCGATGATCAATGCATTGATCCACAGAACTTATCTTGAGCCAGCGGATGTCAGAACATTTCTGTTCGATACTCATGTAGAGATTATAAATCCTGGTACATTTCCCAATGGAGTGACACCGAAACACCCAATACATAAACCTGTAAATCCGATACTCTGTACTCTTATGTATGATATCGGCTTTATTGAGAAATACGGCTCAGGCATTCAGTTGATGAGGAGGTTATGCAGGGAGTGTGGGAATAGGGAGCCATATTATAATCTACATCCATTGGAAACGAAAATTGTCTTTGAATCACAGATTAAAGAAACGACATATATTGAGGTTGCAGATATCTCAGATAAACTGAATGAGCGGCAGAAAAAGGCATTATACTTCGCACAGAAAAAGGGATTTATAACACGAAAAGAATATATGGATATTAATTCCGTATCCAATAAAACGGCATATAATGAATTGAAAGACATGGCTGAGAAAGGATTAGTTACAATGATAGGAAAAGGAAGAGGGGTGAAATACATGATCACGGGTAACGATTTGGGTAACGATTAGGGTAACGATTAGATGATGGTTACAATGGTCGAAAAATGCATACAGGCGCTCCTGGCGCTTTACCTGATAAATGGATGGCGATTAGTTGGCGATCACTGGATGACCGGAAAGGATGGCAGCGATGCCATCACCACCAATAGCCCGACCGCATTCGGCTCGCGGAAACCCGGTGTGGCGTGCCCGCCACTGCGGTGCGGTGGCAGCGGTCCGCTGCACACCCTGGCATTCGCCTCATGCCCGCGCCCCTCCGTTGCCGCTGGGCGCTTGGGCCGGTCTGCTGCGTGGGCGATTTTTCGGTGATCTCGCGTCTTCGGAGGGGGCGCCGGGGTCGGGGGTGCATGATGGCTTTGCTTGCGGCTCTTCCGGGATTTTTGCGAGCCGCGGAAAAGAGTTC
>JAGGRW010000096.1 GCA_021159385.1 Methanosarcinales archaeon | reverse complement strand
GAACTCTTTTCCGCGGCTCGCAAAAATCCCGGAAGAGCCGCAAGCAAAGCCATCACGCACCCCCGACCCCGGCGCCCCCTCCGAAAGACGCGAGATCACAGAAAAATCGCCCCGCACCAATGCACCTCAATGTCCAGTCTCCTTACCCTTTTCAATCTCATTCAATATCAATCCCGTAAACACACTGAAGACACCGACAATTATAAACAGCATAGCCGCAAGCGTATAGCCAATTGCAAAACCCCCCCTCGCATAAACGATATACAGCACGTTCGCCCCAATCATAACTCCAATAACCATAGATACAACTCCGGTAGTGCCAAAGAAGAACAACGGCCTCTCCTCCGAAATCCACGAAACGAGTACTCCCAGATTGCCAAATCCATGTTTCCACGGATTCAGTGTTGACCCACCGGGAATATAGATCTCCGTCATTGGCACCTCTATCGACTTCAACCCATGCTTCTCTGCCAGACGTATCATCTCAGCCTCCAATGAAAACCCCGTGCCCTTAAAATCCATCGCCCCTATCGCACGTTTCGAAAGCGCCCTGAACCCACACTCCGGATCAGTATACTTCTTCTCAGTTATGGTGCCTAAACCAGCCTTCAGCACAAACTGACCAAAAGGTCGAATAAACGGTCTCTTTCCAATCTTCTTCGATTCTTTCAGTTTCCTTGACCCCATCACAAACTCATAGCCATCTTCTAAAATCGGCTTCAGGAGTACGGGAATCTCGTCGGGGTCGTGCTGCCCATCCGAATCCAACAGAACAAGCACATCCGCATCTCTTTTTATCGCCTCAGCTAGTATCGTTTGAACTGCAGCAGTCTTCCCCTGATTTATTTTGTGTTTTATCACGATTGCACCGGATTGTTTCGCAAGTTTTGATGTGTTGTCCGTGCTTCCGTCATCCACGACGATTATCTCATCTACGTACTCCGCTGTAGCATGTATCACGCCGCAGACAGGATATTGTTTATTATACGCTGGTATCCCCGCTATCACTTTCATCCTGTCACCCTTCTTCGCTTCCATCTGTTATTACCCCCCAATTCCTCTTAAATCCATCGCAAGATGCGACACAACTCTCAAAGTATCTGCCAGCGGAACTATTCAGACAGAACCAGCGCACCCGCAAGAACCGTGTTCGTGTCGCCCTCAACCAGAACCGCATCAGGCTTCTCCGCAATCAGAATCTCCTCGATTCCCGCAAGCATCCTCCCGGTCTGCACCCCATGCCCCCCTGGCCCTGACCCGACATCCAAATTGTACTTCGCATCCGGAAGTTCGAGCCCCCCAGAGAACGCCCGATCCACATCACAGGAACATCCCTGCCCGTCCCCATCCAAAATCATCATAACATCGAAACCATACTCCTTTGCATAATCAAAACACGATCGAACGCGGATCCGTCATCGACAACCAGAACCAGATCCACGTACTTCCGCGCTTTCAATA
>JAGGRW010000143.1 GCA_021159385.1 Methanosarcinales archaeon | reverse complement strand
GCCTGACCCGTTAGTGGCTTTGCGCCCCCGGGCTGCCGGCGGTGTCTGTGGCGGGCACGGGCGGCGCCGCGGGGTTGTGGCAGTGGCGGTGGCGAGGTGATTGCCGCTGATACTGTCTGATTGCGCGCAGGTTCGCGGGCGCCCGGGTGGTCGGGTGGCGGCTCTGCATACTGATATTTGATGGGGGCGAAAGGCTTTTATAGGGTTGGGTTGCGTGTACGGATGTAACACCTCGGAGTCGATTATTATGACAAGGCGTCCCCCCACAACCGAAATACGTATTCTCTTGCGAACGATTCTCAGCGCGGGCGTGCTCGCTGTGCTGCTGGTGCTTGCGTGCGCGGGCACGGCGGCGGGCGCGACGTGGGTTGTGGACGATGACGGCGGCGCGGATTTCACGAGCATACAGGCGGCGGTGGATGCGGCGGGTGAGGGGGGTGCGACTCGATGTTGCGAGCGGGGCGAATGCCCGAGAATGTGGGGGTGAACATGCGGTACAGATATTTGACTTTGGAATATGTCGGGGTGCAAGAGTGGAGCGATTGCGATCGAGGTCGAAGATGCTACTGTCCTACATGGTCACCAGCATCTCTTCTTCAACCCGCGGTGCATAATGATCTGATATCGCATCATCCAACTCCATGAACTTCTTTACAATCGGATTTTTCTTGTTCAGTTTATACATTCTGGCTCTGCCAACTTCCCTGGTCGCCACCACAACACCATTCCCCTCTATGACTTTCCATACATTGAAGAGTGTTGCTCTGCTGATGCCAGCGCCTCTGGCAATGTCTGACTTTGAATGATCATAAGCTTCGTTATCTATCAGAAAATCCAGTACCTTCAATACCGGGTTTTTCGTTCCGAAAAATTCCATGAACAATGTGGTATTCTCCATGATATATCACAGGGGAATTTGATTTATATGTCTTACCATCGATGTCTAAAAATATGAACAATACGAATGTGCTGAAAGCGGGCGATATTGAAGAAGCTGAAAAGGCGCGGAAAGTGGGGCAACGCACATACAAGCTTTGATAGATTGACCGCCGGGATACCGAAGCATCTGAAGGGCGAGACAAAGAACGTTGCAAAAGATTTAATCAAATCCGGTTTATTGTTCTCGAAACCGACATCTTATGGATTGGAGATATCTCTTAATCCAAAAAGAAGAAAGGACATCGATATGATCATTGAGAAATATCTACCGAAATAGAGGGTTTGCATGAACTTCACCGTCCGACAAATCGAAAGGAATTAAAGCCGGCGCCTCTGCGACCCCCATTTTTTTCGTGTCCAGACCCATAACAGGTGCAGGCTCCATCTTCCGGATGCATGCAGTGCAATTTTAGCTGAAGGGCGGGGGAGATATTGATCCTGCAACCGCCGCAACACTTGCGTGGAGTGTGCTGGCGGCGC
>JAGGRW010000002.1 GCA_021159385.1 Methanosarcinales archaeon | reverse complement strand
ATTATTAGGAGGTGATCCAGCCGCAGATTCCCCTACGGCTACCTTGTTACGACTTAACCCTCCTTGCGAAGCCCAGATTCGAATCCCCCATAAGGAAGACCCTCATCCAAACCTCACTCAGATGGTTTGACGGGCGGTGTGTGCAAGGAGCAGGGACGTATTCACCGCGCTGTGTTGAAACGCGATTACTACGGATTCCAGCTTCATGAGGGCGAGTTGCAGCCCTCAATCCGAACTTCGATCGGGTTTAGGAGATTGCCTTCACCTTTCGGTGTTGATTCCCATTGTCCCGACCATTGTAGCCCGCGTGTAGCCCGGGAGTTCCGGAGCATACTGACCTACCGTAACCCGCTCCTTCCTCCGCTTTAGCAGCGGCGGTCCCCACAAAGTACCCATCACCCCGAAGGGTATGCTGGCAACTGTGGGCACGGGTCTCGCTCGTTGCCTGACTTAACAGGATGCTTCACAGTACGAACTGACGACGGCCATGCACTTCCTCTCAGCGAATCCGGTAAGGTCTTCAGCCTGACCTTCATGTTGCTGTCTCACCCGGTAAGATTTCCGGCGTTGAATCCAATTAAACCGCAGGCTCCACCCGTTGTAGTGCTCCCCCGCCAATTCCTTTAAGTTTCAGCCTTGCGGCCGTACTTCCCAGGTGGCTCGCTTCACGGCTTCCCTACGGCACCAGATATGGTCGCACCATACCTGACACATAGCGAGCATCGTTTACGGCTGGGACTACCCGGGTATCTAATCCGGTTCGCGCCCCCAGCTTTCGTCCCTCACCGTCAGACCCGTTCTGGTAAGACGCCTTCGCCACAGACGGTCCCCCAGGGATTACAAGATTTCACTCCTACCCCTGAAGTACCTCTTACCTCTCCCGGTCTCAAGTTCGGCAGTATCCCTTGGCAGCCTGATTGTTAAGCAACCAGATTTCCCAGAGGACTTACCGAACCGGCTACGGACCCTTTAGACCCAATAATAGCGGCTACCACTCGGGCCGCCGGTGTTACCGCGGCGGCTGGCACCGGTCTTACCCGGCCCTTGCTATCTCGTGCGTTTTAGGCACAAGGACAGCCAACATTAGATGCTGGCACTCGGAGTTCCCTTATCATGCTTTCGCACATTGTAAAGGTTTCGCGCCTGCTGCACCCCGTAGGGCCTGGATTCGTGTCTCAGAATCCATCTCCGGGCTCTTGCTCTCACAACCCGTACCCGTCGTCGGCTAGTAGGTACGTTACACCCACTACAACCTGATAGGCCGCAGACCCATCCTTAGGCGCCGGAGCTTTGGATCAAGGCGCATTCCAGCAATCCTTGATCTATCCGGTATTATCCCCAGTTTCCCGGGGTTATCCCAGTCCTAAGGGTAGGTTATCCACATGTTACTGAGCAGTCCGCCAAGGTTTCCGAAGAAACCTTTAGACTCGCATGGCTTAATCGAACTCCGATAGCAGTAACCTCTGGCAGGATCAACCAGAATT
>JAGGRW010000157.1 GCA_021159385.1 Methanosarcinales archaeon | reverse complement strand
TACAATGTATGGAACGTCATAGGGGGAAATGCTGTTGTTGTGGCGACAAGAGAAGTTGGTAGAGCCAGGATGTATAAACTGAACAAGAAAAATCCGATTGTAAAGAAGTTTATGGAGTTGGATGATGCGATATCGGATCATTGTGCACCACGGGTTAGAGACGAGATGCTGGTAATAGTGTGGGATAGTTACAGATCGCAAACGAATCGCCACGCAATCCTTAACTACAGCCACGTTTAAGTCTCTGCCATGCCGGTAATCACCTTATATTACGACGACCTCGAGAATCTGGTCGGAACAGACAGGGACACAATCCTTGCGCAGATCCATAAGATCGGCGCCGACATCGAGCGGGTGGAAGAGGATTCTGTTGATATCGAGTTCTTTCCGGACCGCCCTGACCTGTACAGCACTGAAGGCGTGGCTCGGGCTATGCGCGGGTTTCTCGATATTGAGACAGGCGTTCCGGAGTATGTGGTTCGAGAATCCGGGATTCGCATCATAAGTGACCACGAGATTGGAGAGATACGCCCGCATCTCGCCTGTGCGGTGGTAAAAGGGATTAAATTTGAAAAGCACGCAATAGAATCGCTGATGAGCCTGCAGGAGGCTCTCCACTGGGGAATCGGGCGCAATCGTTCCAAAGTCTCAATAGGGGTGCACGATCTCGATTGCGTCTCGCCTCCGTTCAGATACGTCGCAGCCGACCCGTCATACCAATTCGTTCCACTCGATTTTGAGGTTCCGATGTCACTGGATGGCATACTCGCCGAGCATCCGAAAGGGGTTAAATTCGCCCATCTCGTCGAAAAATTCGATAAATACCCGCTGATCATCGATTCAAACGAAGATGTCCTATCATTCCCGCCTATCATCAACGGGACGCTGAGTCGTGTGCGAGACGACACCGAGAACCTGTTCATCGAGGTTACCGGAACAGACAAAGCCGTACATGTCGCACTGAACATCGTTGCGACCGCGCTTTCCGAACGCGGCGGAACGATCGAGTCTGTGGAGGTACGAATGCCAGAGGCGACATTCGTCACGCCGGATCTCGATTCTGGCATCCGCAGGATATCCGCAGCGGACGCAAACGCCCTGCTTGGACTTGACCTGAGCCAGGGCGAGATCGTGCAGTGCCTCCGGAGGATGCGTTTTGGGGCTGCGTCGCTCCCGGATGATGGTGGTGATGCAATCGAGGTTGCGGTTCCGCGGTACCGTGCGGACATCATGCACGCCTACGACATCTTCGAGGATATCGCTATCGGCTACGGCTACGGCAACATAACGCCCGCGCTTCCCGAGACGATGACGATCGGGGAGAGTCACCCCACCTCCTGCATGAAGTCCGATCTTCGCGAGATCATGGTGGGCTTGGGCTTCTACGAGGTCATGCCGTTCACGCTGACGAACGAAACGGTGCACTTCGACAACATGCGGAGGAGCCGGAGCGGGCATACCACGCCCACATCTGCATCCACATCTGCATCCACA
>JAGGRW010000139.1 GCA_021159385.1 Methanosarcinales archaeon | reverse complement strand
GGGACTGGAACCGGAACTGAAGTCGGTGGTGCAGAGCAGACGGCGCCGGCAGACCCGATGCAGGCGAACACGGATCAGGCTGAGTTTGAGGCGATGGTCGGGAAAGCGAAGCAGCACATAGTAGACGGCGACATCTTTCAGGTCGTGCTCTCCAGACGCTACGAGAATGCGAACAGCTACGACCCGGTGAAACTGTACAGGAGGCTGCGAGAGGTCAATCCGAGCCCGTACATGTATCTATTCGAGCTCGGAGACGTCCGGATCATCGGTGCGAGCCCTGAAACGCTCTTCACGGTTTACAACCGGAAGCTGATCACCAACCCGATCGCGGGAACCTGCCCGCGGGGAAGAACGGACGAGGAAGACATTGAACTCGCAGGAAAACTCTTGAATGATGAAAAAGAGCGGGCAGAGCATGTGATGCTCGTTGATCTCGGCAGAAACGACGTGCGGATGGTTTCCAGTGCAGGATCGGTCAGAGTCGAAGATTTCATGACCGTCCGGAAGTACTCGCATCTCCAGCACATCGAGAGCACGGTCACAGGAATGCTGCGTGACGATTCGGACGCATTCGATGCGACGCGGGCGATCTTTCCCGCGGGGACATTATCGGGTGCGCCAAAGATCCGTGCGATGGAGATAATCGATGCGCTCGAGAAGGATGCCCGCGGGATTTACGGAGGCGGAGTCGGGTATTACGCGTGGAACGGGGACGCTGACTTTGCAATCGTAATCAGGACGATTGTAACGGACGGGAATCGGATGTTTGTTCAGGCGGGCGCGGGAATCGTTGCTGACTCTGATCCCACGTACGAATATCTGGAGACCGAGCGCAAGATGGCTGCGATGATAAAGGTGATCAGTGAGAACCGATTTTTTCACAAAAAATCGAGTAAAAACTGCCCTTCGGGTGGGGCTGGTGGTATACCTTCTCGCAAAAATGAAAAAGAGAGGGAGGCGATCCGATGAGGGTGCTATTTGTAAACAACAGGGACTCGTTCGTCTGGAATCTCGTTGAGTACGTCTCAATCTTCGAGCCGGATACAATAGTCGTCCCGAATACGATAACGCTCGGCGAGGTCAGGGAGATCAACCCGGACGCAATCGTGATCTCGCCTGGCCCCGGGAATCCGAACGATCCCCATGATATCGGATCGTGCATCGAGATCATCCGTGCGAGTGAGGTTCCGCTCCTCGGCGTCTGTCTCGGCTGTCAGGCGATCAATGTCGCGTTCGGCGGAACGGTCGGACATGCGTCAGTTGGTCCGGTTCACGGGAAGGCGTCCGAGATCTCTCATGATGGTGTCGGGATCTACAAGGGTCTTCCGAATCCGTTTACCGGCGGCAGGTATCATTCACTTGCCGTTGATCATGTGTCGCATGAGCTTCTGGTTGTCGCACGCAGTCCCGATGGTGTTGTCATGGGGATCAGGCACAGAAGTCGTCCGATTGAGGGCGTGCAGTTCCATCCCGAGTCTGTGCTGACGCCGGATGGGCT
>JAGGRW010000029.1 GCA_021159385.1 Methanosarcinales archaeon | reverse complement strand
CCTCAGCCCTGTGCACCAAATAGTACGGGTCAACAGGGATGAGAGTAGCCCGCCGACAAGCCCGGGAGAATAGCGGTGAAAGTTCCATTTGGTGCCGGCAGCCTCACGCCCTGCGGGCGGTAATGTGTAATCTGTAATCTGTGACATGTCACCCTTCACCCGTTACACATTACTGACGGCGCAGCCGCCGTGCCGGTGGTTCTGGCTGCTGAGTCGATGTAGGAGAGGTACGGGTCATTCGATTTTGTGACCGGGGTTGGGACTGCGATTATGATGAAGTCTGCGCTTCTGATCTCATCAGGATCGTCTATGAAGGCGATGCCCGGGTTGTCGTTCGCTCCTGCGAGTTCCCGGATCTTGCCCGCGTCCACGTCAAAGCCGGCCGTCGTCAGGTGTCGTGGAGACACTGCAGAGTGCGAGCGGGAGTCCGACATAGCCGAGACCGGCGATGCAGACTGTTTTGTTGCTCAAGTTATTGTTCATTTGAAAACCCCTTATTTTATCGTTAAATCTATCATTTCCCCATCTGCAATCTCGGATACCATTTCATCGATCAATCCGGACAGCCAACAGGATGTTATCCCAGTCCTGCGTGCGACGTACCATAACGACCAATCGTTGGTTACGAGAATACAATTCTTTAACTGGGTGTATGTCAGCACAAGCACATCCATTCCGCCGATCATCGCCTCCGTTTTTGAGTCTTTCCATCCGGGTACATTCCGGTCATCCTCATTCTTTTTGATCTTTGTGAACATGAGCGCGTTTTCCAACGCTTCCCGGAAGTAGATATTTGAGGATATCGAATATATGGAATTCAACAATGCATCACTGGTAAACGGATATATTTCTTCAGCAGTTAATAATAATTTTTCTATACCCTCCCTCGCAAGTTCCTGTGGAATGATTTTAGAAAGTACTGCACCGACCTCTATAGGTATTTCTGAAGGTAAAAACAGATCGTTCGTCTTTAGTATGCAGGACTCAAAGATCGCCGATGCCTTTTCATGAATTTCCAGGAGCTCTTTGTTTCTGGGAATTCTTAATGCATGAACCAGTACATCAGAATCAAGTACTAATCTCAATAGAACTCCCCTTTTGTTCTCAATTTTCTCAAGAGTTTCGTAGGATCCAGATCGCTCACGATCGTACGTTTTGTTGACTGCAAATAATCTCTATAATCCTTCACCGTTATCGCCAGTTCTTTCAACGTATGTCCTTTAAACATATAAGTCTGCTCTTCGAGAGCTCTAACCATCTTGTTGGTAGCAACCTGCATCTTGTAACCTCCATTTCGTTCGCATCGCTATTTTTATATTCATCCCCCATCCTAATAAAACATTATCCCCTCAGCAACCAGTCACCACCCACGCATACCAGGGCCCCAACAGACTCGCCACCACCATCACCCGCAGCACCGCAACCCCGCCAGCCGCATAGTCAGCGCCAACCACCCCGAGCACCCAGCCACACGCACTGACCCCCAACATAATCCGACTGAAGC
>JAGGRW010000013.1 GCA_021159385.1 Methanosarcinales archaeon | reverse complement strand
GTTGTGTCGCTTGAATATATTTCGGTCAAGGATGCCCTTTCCGTAGATGACTTTTTCACCCGTGACGCCTTTCTTGCTCGGCAACAGGTTATGCAAAATGTGAACTTCATTTCAGCGTCATCTCCAGGTTTTGTTACGCAAGGAATTTTCTGATAGGTTGCAAAATCTCTTCTTCTCCTTGTATTCTGTCAAATATATCTTCTTTGCCGTTCCACACGGTTTTCCCGGATATGGTTGTCTCCTCTAACAAACCAACAGATTCAAGCTGAATCAAATATCTCGGTAATTTAAATCTCTTCACTTCCTGTCTGTAAATATCTGCGATCATTCTGTCAATAGCCTCATAGCTGATAGGAACCAGACCGCCGTATTCCAATGCAGTTTCATAACAAAATCCGGTTATGGTCAAATGGGGACCTAATACCTGCTTTATGCTCTCAATGAAAGCATATCCCTTTTCAAAGAAGAACGATATCGAATTAGAAATCTTTTCAGGAAAGGTTTTATACGTTGTCTCAATCTCAACGAGGTTGTTGTCCGGAATTATCAAATCCCCGCTTCTTCTCACCAATCCCGCAGTTTCCAAAAGACCGATGTTCTGGATGTATTTCTCTTTATCATCGATACCAATCTGAGAAAGATCCTCTGAGATATCTATCTTATCGTTAATTAAGATCCAGGATAAAATATCGACAATTGGTGTATGCATATGCTCTGGGAATGGTAATTTTGCAAATCTATTCGCTCCCACTTTGACTAACGCCATCTCAACCGTGGTTCTCACTCTTTCTAAATTTTCCTTGATGATATTGCTTATTTCATAATATTTGGGTCTGTATATCAGTTCGCCTTTGTTCGCATCGATTTTAATCTCGCCAATGTCTTCAAAATTCATAAACCGCACTTTTTCAGGAACATCTCTTGCCACATCCGATAGAACCCGGGGGTATCTGGCTGTAATCGGGACAGTCCAGATTCCAACGTCGTCCAATCGCGGTTTTCCGGGATAAGGAATACTTCCCAACTCGCTTCTGATTACATCATACGCAAATTTTATGGCGTCTTTCTCACTAACAGGTATATCACATAGTGTTCTCTGCATATCAGTCCACCTCCAGCCGGGTTTGTGTAACAGGTTCCATCATCACCACTTTAGTATATTCAAGTTCCCAACTCTTGAGGAAATCTTTCCATCTGACCAATCTCTCAGGACCTAACCATGGGTTGTTAAGTATCAGGTCGTTATCTTCGATTATGCCGATGACCACGCCGGCGTGACCGGGTCCGGGTTCTTCGTACAGCATGTATGAGCAGTTATACAGAACGATTGTAGGTAAATCTTTCTCGAAATTTCTCTTGAGGTGATCTATAGAACATTCTTCATTTAAGGTGAAGTTTATTGAAGGAATTCTACGTGTTAGTTCATTCATAAGTGATTTATCTATCCGTGTTCCTGTAAATTCGCCTGAATGGGTCAACTGTTTCAGTTCATCAACACTCATGTTTGGTGTAC
>JAGGRW010000076.1 GCA_021159385.1 Methanosarcinales archaeon | reverse complement strand
AAGATCGACTACTATCACATCTGCCACACCAAGCTCTGGCTCTTCTCGCACAACATCACGCTTGAGCCGGGGCACGAGAACGTAGAAATAGGAAAACAACTGCACGAGGATCGTTATAAGCGGGATGGCAAGGATGTTACGATCGATAACACGATAAGCATAGATTTTGTGCGGCGTGGCTCAAGCATCGAACTCCATGAGGTGAAGAAGACGAAGAAGATGGCGGATGCGGACCGGGCGCAGTTGCTCTTCTATATATACTACTTGAAGCAGAGGGGCGTTTCTGCTGAAGGCGTGATCAACTATCCGTTGATCCGGGAGACTGTACGGGTCACGCTGACGCCGGACGACGAGGCGGTTCTGCAACGCGATATCGAAGAGATCGAGAGGATCGTGCAGGGGAGTATGCCGCACCCGTTGCGGAAGCGGATCTGTGCGAAGTGCGCATACATCGAGTTCTGCTTCTGCGATGAGGCGGTGAACGAATAAAGTGTACGCGAGTTGATATAATCGAGACAAGGAGGGAAACACCAGCTTGAAATCTGACTACTACATCCTGCAGGACGGAATTCTGAAACGAAAGGAGAACACCGTCTATTTCCATAACAAGGAAGGAAAACGAGTTCTTCCGATCAACAAGATCTACTCGATATACGCTTACGGGAAATTATCCTTCTCGTCAGGCGTTGTCTCGTATCTTGCGAAGAACGGCATCCCGATTCACTTCTTCAACTACTACGGATTCTATGAGGGCAGCATGTACCCGAGAGAGACGCTCATCAGCGGAGACCTCGTGATACACCAGGCAGCCCACTATCTTGACAACGAGAAGCGGGGGTACCTTGCAGCGCAGTTCATCGAGGGCAGTTGCAAGAATATACTCAAGAACCTTGGATACTACGCACGGAGCAAAGAGGACGTGCGAGATGCGATTGACCAGTACATCGAGAAGATTGAGGTTGAGATCGCACGTCTCCCGGACACGAACACGATTCCGGAGATGATGAACGTCGAAGGGAGGATACGGGATATTTACTACAGTGCGCTCGACGTGATATTCCCTGAGGAGTACAAGATCACGAAGCGCACCCGCCGCCCGCCAGAGAACAGGATGAACACGCTCATCAGTTTCGGAAACTCGCTCATGTACACAACCGTTCTCTCTGAGATATACAACACCCAGTTGAATCCGACGATTTCGTACCTGCATGAGCCGTTTGAGCGGCGGTTCTCGCTCTCGCTTGATGTGAGCGAGATTTTTAAGCCGGTGATCGTGGACCGGATCATCCTGAAACTCGTGAACAAGAATATGCTCGATGATGGGTGTTTCCGCGGCGAGATCGGGGATATGCTGCTTTCGGAGAAGGGGAAGAAGATCTTCCTTGCCGAGTACAATGCGAAGCTCGGAACCACGATCAAGCACAAGGGGCTGAAGCGGAACGTGTCATACAAGCGGCTCATCCGGCTTGAGCTGTACAAACTCGCGAAGCATCTGCTTGGCGATGCCGAGTACAAGCCGCTCGTGATGTGGTGGTGAGGT
>JAGGRW010000091.1 GCA_021159385.1 Methanosarcinales archaeon | reverse complement strand
GTTTGTCATGCGTTCAGTCACTACAAAAATCATCCAGATCGAATACAAAAAACCCTTCTGCCCTTATTCTATCTTTTCCCCCAACCTTTTTCGCAATAATCCCAAAATATTCCTTCCTTACCCCGGTCTCCCACTGCACAAACCTTGATTTTTCTTTTACCCCATTCAGAACCTCAATCGCATCTTTTTCGCTCAATTCTTTCCACTTGCATTCAATAAACATTATTTCTTTGGATTTATCATTTAAACCAACAATATCGATCTCATACACATTTTTTCCTCTGGGCGCATCTTTGATCTTACCCCACTGCCGTCCCATCCTGCTAAAAGAAAATGGCAGTTTTTCAAGGGTATCCGGTTTCATCACGAAATCCCTGGCGATATTTTCAAATATGTTACCGATAAAAGAGTTGAAATCTTTTTTTATCGCCTGCATCACCTTGTCAGGATATCCATACTCTATCTCTGTTTTGTTCGGGTGCACATATCTGAAATAAAACCTGAAAAAATTATCTTTTATGAAGTATCTCGTCTTCTTGCTTCTTTCAGCTTCGGTTACCGGATGTTCTTTTCCTACAAGCTCAAGTCTCATCAACGTGCCCACATACTTGGGAAGATCTTTCTGGGGTACCTTCGAATAATCAGAGATCTCGACGAGACGGGTTCTGCCTTTTGCGATAGCCTCAAAGATAGAAATATACAGATAGTATTCCCTCAGCTCCTCTTTCAACAACGTTTCTGCCTCTTCATACAAAATTTCGCCTTTTGTTAAGATATGTTCTCTTATATTTTCAAAGACGTTTTTTTCAGGATCGAATTCAAGGAGGTAAAGAGGGATGCCGCCAAGAACGCTGTAAAATTCAACGGCTCTTTCAAAATCGATTCCCTGATAAAATTCCTGTATGTGATATGCTTTCAGGGACTCCAGTTTCCATTGACCCGTCCTCCGTCCGTACAACGGTGACTTCTCCGAAAGCGCGCCTTTTACCATCATCGAAACGGATGAGCCGCAAAGGATCAGCATAACATTCTCGTTCTTCAGACACTCATCCCATATCACCTGGAATACGGAAGGTATCGTACCATCCCGTTCTATGAGGTATGAAAATTCATCAATTACAATTACATACCTTTTGGAACCTGTGTGGCGAACCAGATACCTGAAAAGATCGTAAAAATCCCCCACTCGTGGTGGGATGTCGTTAAAATGGTCTGCTGCCTTTTCAGCAAACCGTTCCAGGTTCAACAATGTTCCCCTTCTATCTGCAAGAAAATAAAGCGCGTTTTTATCATTGCAGAACTGTTTTATCAGTTCTGTCTTCCCAACTCTCCTTCTACCATAGATAACTACAAATTGGGAGCCTGACGCATCGAATTTTCTTTTAAGAAAATCAAGTTCTCTTCTTCGATTGATAAAACGGATCATAAAGATTATCTTGTAGATCCGGTTATTTAATCTTATGGGTGCCTGCCGTTAAAAGTCATCCGGATCACGGTGACCGATCTCAGGAAGAGATCCGGACTGACAGAAAAAGAGCTGGATGATCACGGATCATCATCGTTGAGCCTG
>JAGGRW010000160.1 GCA_021159385.1 Methanosarcinales archaeon | reverse complement strand
CAGCAGACCCGATGTTGCCAGCGGGACGCCGAGGTGTCCGCCCGACACGCAAACCAACACGGGGCTGCCCGCCCCGCTTCTTCTTTTTTCGTGTGATTTGTGGTTTTTTGGTAACCACTCACGTATGTTGATTAGTCTCCCGATTGCGATTCTATGTTTTCTGGCAAAAAATAACCGCAGAGAGCGCAGAGGTACGCAGAGCTTTTTTTCCTCCTCCGCGTCCCTCTGCGCACTCTGCGGTAAAAATCAGCGTAATCTGTGACTAAAAAACAGTAGCAGCCACAGGTTAGCGGTAATCTGCGGCAACAGAAGCGAATCAAGAGCGCCAGCGTATGCCGCGGGACGGGATTCGATCGAGAGGGCGTGTCAGCCGGGCAGCAGACCCGATGTTGCCAGCGGGACGCCGAGGTGTCCGCCCGACACGCAAACCAACACGGGGCTGCCCGCCCCGCTTCTTCTTTTTTCGTGTGATTTGTGGTTTTTTGGTAACCACTCACGTATGTTGATTAGTCTCCCGATTGCGATTCTATGTTTTCTGGCAAAAAATAACCGCAGAGAGCGCAGAGGTACGCAGAGCTTTTTTTCCTCCTCCGCGTCCCTCTGCGCACTCTGCGGTAAAAATCAGCATGATCTGCGGCAACAGAAGCGAATCAAGAGCGCCAGCGTATGCCGCGGGGCTGCTGGCGATGGATGACGGGGTACGCGGCGGGCATCCGCATCGGACGGACACGCGAGAGCACGCCGCCGCCGAACGACGGGGCATGGGAAGCGCCCGCCCGCATTCGTGCAATTCGCGGCATTCGTTTTCATTCATGATTTCTGGCTGCTGATTTCGATGCGAAAACAGATGGGGTACGCGGGCGGGCTGTCGCACCGCGAGACACGAAGCCGCCCGCCCGGCTGCGATCGAGAGGGCGTGTCAGCCGGGCAGCAGACCCGATGTTGCCAGCGGGACGCCGAGGTGTCCGCCCGACACGCAAACCCAACACGGGGCTGCCCGCCCCGCCTAACGGTTCGGAGAATTGGTCACGGACGCTATCACAGAATCTCTTTGGCTTTGAGTGCGCTTTTTATCACGTCGAGTTCGCTCTCGATCTCCCCGAATTTGCGATCCATGTAGCTTTTCATGTCCTCTCGCAATCCGCGGATCTCCGCGGTGGTCTCGTTCTGCTTCTCGATCATAACGTTCTGCGCTTCTCGCAATCCGCGGATCTCCGCGGTAGTCTCATTCTGATTCGCAAGCATCTCCGAGAATCCACTTCGCATGATAACAATTATCTCCTTGAGGTACTCAGCAGCCGTGTCCAGCCTCTCGTCAGTCTCTCCACCGCTCACAAGTTTGTAGAAATCAGCGAAGTCTCCGGTGGCATCAGCATACTCCACCCCAATATCGTGAACGTTAATCAGAGTATTTTTAATTCGTATCGCATCGAGAAACTTTTCAAAACTACCATTGTCGCTTTCCGCGATTATCCTGACCCGTCCATCATCGAGATTCTGGATGAATCCGGTCAATCCGAAGTCTTTTGCGATCCCGATGACCTTTGCCCGGTAGCCCACGTTCTGAATGTT
>JAGGRW010000202.1 GCA_021159385.1 Methanosarcinales archaeon | reverse complement strand
CGATTATGTTGTTTTGATGAGAGCAACAGTTTTACCAAACATATTTACATTCGGGGGTAGTGTCCTAAATTTCATAACTTCCGAATAGCCGCGGATGCCTGATCAACGCTCATGTTCATTAGCCTTCGTAAACTTTTTAAATTTTTAAGATTTATAACGGATTAAACAACAAGTGGTAGTATCATGACCGAGATTAAAAAACAATGCTGTCAAACACGATGGACTTATGTAGCTCATGTTCTTAGAGTTGGAATGGTGTTACTGTTGCTCGTAGCGATGTCGAAAGACGATTTACGATGGATGCTCGAATGCATCGCGGGCATTCTAATAAGCACGGCACCAATTTTACTCAAACGTTTTTTCAAGACTGGATTGCCCGGGATTATTGACTTCATGATCGCCTTTTGCATTGTTTTTGCATGTCGGCATGGGTGGTCTATTTGACCTGTATTACCCCATTCCCGACTTTGACATCGTTACTCATTTTGTGTCTTCGGTTCTTATCGCCTTTCTGGCATTAATCGCCATTTATCTATTGGATAAACACTGGGATGGACTGTCCATAGATGTATATGCAATGGCGTTTGTTGTTGTGGCTATTACGATGGCTTCAGGTGTTGTATGGGAATTTGCGGAATGGGCGGCAGGCACGCTCTTGGATATAAATTTTCAGTTGGGTCTGGAGGATACCATGATGGATTTACTTGTTGACACTATAGGAGGAATGGCTATGGCGATGGTTGGTATAAATCTGGTAAAAGAAGGTAAACTACATGAGATGACAGAGGATATGGGAAGACTGGTTGTTTCATATACAACTCATAAGAAGAAACGGTAATTTATACCGTAGTAGTACATATCAAATCTTCTATGAAATAGAGCAACAAAATGATTGGAAGGAAGGTGATTTGACGCTATCAGAACTGCTCGCACTTCTTTTGATGAGAGCAACAGTTTTACCAAACATATTTACATTCATGGATCATACCCGATAAGAATGAAAATACAGATGCCGCTTATCGCATCATACCTGATGAAATGCGCCATGATTGTCATGGGGGTCTACAGCATCCAGGTTCACGACTGGCTATGGATGTTTGCCTCGTTTTCAGGATTTCTTCTCTCGATGGCACCGAATATCATCGAAAAGAGATTTGATATCAGGATTCCTCTGTTACTTGATCTGGCAATCACGCTTGTGATACTCTTTCATGTTGGTGGAGGTGTTCTGAAGATGTACTGGACGATTCCTTTTTATGATAAGATCGGTCATTTCTTCGCATCTGCGTTGATCGCTTTTATCGCGCTTACAGTTGTCTATCTGCTGGATGAGTACTGGGCAGGGCTTCATACGGATCTTCGCGGGATGATCTTTGTCACGATTGTATTCACGATGGCGGTCGGTGTGACATGGGAGATTGGGGAGTTCGGGATCGATCAGTTCTTTGGAACGCATGAACAGCGGGATCTGTATGACACGATGACTGATCTTATAGTGGACACCATAGCGGGTGTTGTCGTTGCTGTTTCAGGCGGATATTCGATAAAGAGCGGGAGATTCCAGAAGGAGATCGAGGTCATCGA
>JAGGRW010000019.1 GCA_021159385.1 Methanosarcinales archaeon | reverse complement strand
ACGAATGGCACGAATTTATTCCGGTTTAGTATTCGTGAAATTCGTCTATTCGTGAAATTCGTGATAAAAACTGCCTATAAATAGACTAATTCCCGGAAAACCTCCTGAATCGGAGTGGGGCGATTTGGATAAAATGAGCAATCTCTTTATAAGTGTTGATTACTGCAACTCAAGGTACCAGAGACCCCAATTTTTGCGTCCCAGAAAATAATGAAAAGTCTCGGCGAAGCGGCAGCAACCAATAAATAGCATCCGCAACACAACCAGCAAACAGCTCACGCACTGACATACTCAACACATTCGACAACACCAAACACGCCTAACACACACCAAAAAAGGAGTCGCTATGGAAATAAATCTCGGAATGGTACTGATTTGGATCTCGTTTGTAAGTTGTCTCGGTGCCGCAATCTACGGGGTGTGGCATTATTTCAGTAGAAATACAAAAATACGACTCACATCACGTAGGTTTGAGATAGTAAGCCTTGTCGCGTGTAGTCTTGCAGTCATGGTGCTGATGAGGCATCTACTGAACGTCGCGGCGCAGTATCTGTACGTGTTCCGGTTTTCCTGCGAGACATTTCCTGTACTCTACAAGATCTCGGCGTTCTGGGCCGGACAGGAGGGTTCGCTCTTCCTGTGGGCGTGGTTCACGTTGATCGCAATCATGCTGGTGCGTGCCGACAGCAGGACCGGCGAGATCGTAAGGATTGCAGGTCTTTCAGTTGCGGCATTCCTCCTTCTTCTACTGGTCATACGAAGCCCGTTCGCGCTGATTTACGGCGTGGATTCACAGGGGCACCTCCTTTCGACGAGTACCGACATCTTCGCATCCGCATACCCGACGATCGAGAGCCATCACGCACAGGGCATGAACCCGCTCCTCAGAAACCCGTGGATGGTGATTCACCCGCCTATAGTCTTCTTCGGATATGCGACCGCGGTGATACCGTTTGGCGCGGCGCTTGGGCACCTCCTGACTCGCGACAGGGGCTGGACAAAGATCGCTCTACCGTGGAGCCGGATCACGTGGCTCTTCCTGACGCTTGGAATCGGCATCGGCGGGTTCTGGGCGTACGAAGTTCTCGGATGGGGTGCGTGGTACTGGGGATGGGACCCTGTGGAGACGTCTTCGCTGATTCCATGGATAACGATGACTGCATATCTCCACACACAGTTCCGGATGAAGCGAAATCGTGAATACGAACTGCTTGCGCCCGCGCTTGCGATGATATCCTTCATCCTCGTCATATTCGCAACCTTTGTAACAAGGAGCGGTCTCTGGGCGTCCCAGCATGGGTTCGCGACATCGCTCGAGGCGCAGATCATCGGCGTGTTTCTGGGTGGGCTGATCGTGGTTTCGATCTACGTGTTGCAGCGTAAACTCGCGATCTGGGCATGATGTCGCAGACGACTGGACTGTGGCTGATCGGTGGCTGACCGGTAATTGATCAGTGGTTGATCAGTGGTTGATCAGTGGTTGACCGGCGACACAGGCAATCGACTGCGACTGCGACCGCCAAAAGATTATTTGATGATGACCGGTCAGTAGGTACCACTCCTCTGCGGGGGTAGCCAAGCCAGGTCAACGGCGCAGGACTTAAGATCCTGTTGTGAAGACAT
>JAGGRW010000092.1 GCA_021159385.1 Methanosarcinales archaeon | reverse complement strand
AATTACAAGATTTGTCCGCGAAAGAGTTGATTTTGTTCGGGTTAATTATGCGCGACTACTTAGCGAATATACTGAAAAATTAGAAGCAGAAATCCAAAAGCTGCGAGATGAAATCAATCTACTGAAAGGAGAACAAGCCAAACCAAATATCAAATCCTCCAAGAAGAAGCCGAACGAAGACATTTCTTCAGAAGAAGAAAGAAAGCCCAAAAATCCTCCAGAAAGGAAGAAGCCGAAAGCAAAGAAACATAAGATAAAGATAGACCGTACCGAGGTGTGCAAGGTAGATCAGAGCATTCTACCAGGAGATGCGGAGTTCAAGGGATACCAGAGCGTGGTTGTTCAGGAAATCACCATCAAAACGAATAACGTTGAATATAAAAAGGAGATTTATTACTCGCCATCCCAAAACAAGACCTATATGGGGGAAGTACCGCCAGAGATCGAAGGAGAATTCGGTCCTGGTGTAAAGTCTCTGGTTTACACGCTTAAGCATGTTGCTAACATGTCAGAGTCAAAAATACATGAGTTTTTCGACAATTTTGGGATTTACATCTCTCCAGCCACGATTTCACGCATTCTTACAAAGAATAATGAGCTCTTCCATCAGGAGAAAGCCGATATTTTTCTGGCAGGGCTGCTCTCCACCGATTATCAGCAGATTGACGACACCAGTTCCAGAGTTCATGGGCAGAACCACTATGCTCAGATCGTATGCAACCCATTCTATACCGCTTACTTCACAACTCCGCGCAAAGATCGACTGACCATTCTCGATATACTGCAGGGGGACCCGGACGGCGAATCAAGGAGTTATTGTTTCAATGAAGAGGCTTTTGACCTACTGGGGGCGTTCAAGCTCTCTAAAAAGTTAACCAACCAATTACGAGAGTTAACTTTTGGTAAAACACTGGACGAAGCGCAGATGCAGCAGATGCTTGGGAGAATCTTCCCTGATCCTGACATGGGCAAAATTAATCGGACAAGGATTATGGAATCAGCTGCTATTGCAGCGTATCATCAGCAAACAGACTTCCCAGTCATTCCAGTCCTTTTGAGCGATGATGCACCCCAGTTCAAGATGCTTACCTACGAGCAGGCATTGTGCTGGATCCATGACGGACGAAACTACAAGAAATTGCGCCCTATAGTGCCACTGCACAGCGAAGAACTCGAAAAGTTTCTGGGTCAATACTGGGATTATTACAGGAAACTTGTCCAGTTCAAGGAAAACCCAACTTCAGAGGAGGTTGAAACACTATCCACTGAATTTGACAAGTTGTTTTCCGTGAAAACCGGGTATCGGGCTCTGGATGATAGGATCGCAAAGACCAATGATAAGAAGTCAGAGCTCTTAATGGCACTGAAACACCCTGAAATACCATTACACAATAATGAATCGGAATTGGGGGCGAGAGCACAGGTTCGCAGGCGAGATGTGAGCCTGCATACCATGACAGAAGAGGGTACAAAGGCTAACGATACCTTTTTAACGATCGTTCAGACTGCAAAGAAGTTGGGTGTGAGCGCGTATGATTATATCTACGATCGGGTCAGCAAGCGTTTTTGCTTGCCTTCGCTTGCCGGAATGATTGGAGCAAGGGAATTTTCGGAAATGGACTA
>JAGGRW010000085.1 GCA_021159385.1 Methanosarcinales archaeon | reverse complement strand
ACCATGCCCGTAAAACCCGAACTACTGGCTCCGGCAGGAGATATGGACTCCCTTGTTGCGGCTGTTGAGAACGGCTGCGACGCGGTCTACTTCGGAGCGAGGACTATGAGCGCACGAGCGTCCGCGGAGAACTTCGCAACGTCTGACCTCGCTTTCGCAATCGAGTATGCGCACCTCAGGGGCGTGAGAGCCTACGTAACCGTGAATACCCTTGTAAAAGACAGCGAGATTGCGGATGCGACAGATCTCCTCCACCACCTGGACGAGTCGGGTGCAGATGCGGTCATCGTTCAGGACATGGGGCTCCTTGCAATTGCGCTCTCGCAGGTGCCAGGGCTTCCGATTCACGCAAGCACCCAGATGACTGTTCACAACAGCGAAGGAGTGCGGTTTCTGCAGGATATGGGCGTTAAGAGGGTGGTTCTTGCAAGGGAGCTGGAACTGGACGAGGTGCGGCGAATAAAAGAGAATTCCGGTCTTGAAATCGAGGTTTTCGTGCATGGCGCGCTCTGCATCTCCTATTCGGGTCAGTGCCTTGCAAGCAGCATGATCGGCGGGCGGAGCGGGAACAGGGGGCACTGCGCCCAGCCGTGCCGGAGGAGGTATCGGCTTCGGGTGGGCGGACGCACGGTGAGTGCAGCGGACACGGGCGGCGAGTACCTCTTGAGCCCAAAAGACCTGAATGCGAGCCTGCTGCTTCCTGAACTCTTCGAGTCGGGGGTTGATTCCATCAAGATCGAGGGGCGGCTGAAGCGACCCGAGTACGTGGCTTGCACCGTTGGAATCTACCGCCGCCTGATCGATAGATGCGCAGAAGATCTGGCAGGATACTTTGTATCGGACGACGAGTACCGCTCGCTTGCGCAAATCTTCAACAGGGGATTTACAACCGGGTATCTTGGTGGAAACCCACATGGTGGTCTCATGAGCAGCAAGAGCCCGCGCAATCGCGGGATTGCTGTGGGAACGGTAACAGGCTACGACCGCAGACGAATGCGCCTGCGTGTGAAACTCACGGGAAGATTGAACAGCGGGGACGGAATTGGGATCGGTTTTGGGGTCAAGGCAGGAACCAGTTCCGGAACCAGTCCCGGAGAGATCGAAGCTGGTATGGTCGTCCGCGGGATGCATGCAGGAGGCGTCCTCGTGGATCATGCCGGTAGCGGCACGATCGTTGATATTCCCTGCAATATTACCGCCTCGATTCCCGCGGGGAGCATCGTGTACCGGACGCTGGACAGGAGGCTTACGGACGCGCTCAGGAGGACGTTCACGTCACCTGCTCCGATCAGAAGAGTGCCCATCACAATCACGGCAGAGGCAGTGGTGGGATCGCCGTTTGAACTGCAAATCAGGGACTGTGACGGCAATGCGGTCTCTGTACGCTCGGAATACGTGGTCGAGTGTGCAGTGAACGCGCCGACGACAAAAGAGCAGATCGTGCGGCAACTCGGAAGACTTGGAAACACGGTTTTTGAGGCGTCAGCTGTCGATGTCACTATCGGTGCAGGTGCAGGTGCCGGAATCGCGGGCGGGGTCTTCATCCCGGTCCGTCAGTTGAACCGTGCGAGAAACGACGCCGTCTCCGAACTTGCTGCTGCAAGGATCCGGTGGGCGGGGCTGCGCCCCCGCGTCGGTCCCGCCCGCACCGGATCGCCATATCCCG
>JAGGRW010000180.1 GCA_021159385.1 Methanosarcinales archaeon | reverse complement strand
CTCACTCTGTCATGTAGACTCCGATCCCGTCATCGGGACGCTTCGGCTCAGGTACATGCGCAGGCTCCGGCTTTTCGATGTACACTGGTCCGATGTGTTCCATCCCGAGCAGACGCCGTATCACCTCATCGTAACTGGCTGCCTGCATCTGGATGCGTAACCGATCGAGATTGTGCAGGGTCATGTCGCTCACTTCAATCACTGGCATAGTGCTACTCTGTCTGGGGCGCGCCCATAAAGCTGGCGATGTCAGGAGTGTGTGGCACGGTTCGAACACCAATCAGTTTATCCATCAATAGTCGCAGATTTGCTGTTGCATACCATGCTACCGGAAATACAGGACGTAATACGCGAATATTACCTGAACCCGATCACAGGCGACACTGGCTACAACGTGGTGAACACCATTACGTGGGCTGTGGTGCTTGCAATCTGCATCTTCCCGGTTCTCAGTATGATCAGGCGGTTGGGGGTCACGATCGACCGGCGTTTCATGATCGGGGTGATCTCTTATGTGCTCTTCGGATCAAGTCTCCGCGTTCTCGAGGATGCCCGGATATTTACCCCGCCCATCAGTTACGCATTCGAAACGCCAAATATATATTTCGTCGTCTTTGTAATAACGGTGCTATCGCTTGCGGTATCGCTCCGGATATACAAAGAGCGGTACCACATACCGTTTTCAATCGTCGGGCTGGGTCTTGCGTCCGTTAACATTGGTCTTCTGCTCCGGAGTGGGGGGATCGAGATCACATATCCGAAAGAGGCGATCATAATCGTTGCGCTCGCCATTCTCGGAACCGGACTCGTCTATCTGTGCGCCGGGCGCATGAAGATCGGATTTTTGCGCGATAGATTCAACATCGCAATTCTTGGAGCTCACCTTCTCGATGCCTCCTCAACGACCATCGGAGTCGATCTCCTCGGGTATCACGGCAAGCATGTGGTTGAGAATTACCTGATCGGAATTGCCGGGACGGGTGCGGTCATGTATCCGCTCAAACTCCTCGTCTTCATCCCCGCGCTGTACATCATCGAGAATGAGATGAACGAACCCGGTGAGGTCGAACTCCGCGATCTCCTGAAACTGGTGATCCTTGTTCTCGGTCTCTCTCCCGGGTTCCGAAACACGATCAGGATCCTCTTCGGGGTGTGAAGATGTGGAACTGTGATGAGATGGGCGGGATGCGGAGATATCTCGCGTTCATAACAACGCTCTTTGCGGCATCAGTCACGTACGGGTATGTCCACGCGCTTTTGAACCCATCTGACGCAGCCGCGGTCATTCAGGAACTCGATATAGCGTTTGATTGGATCAAGGACTTGAGCCCACTTACGATCATGCTCCTCATATTTCTGAACAACGCCGCAAAGAGCCTCGTTGCAATCGTATTCGGAGTGGTCATAGCAATTCCCATCGGTTTTATCGCATTCAACGGCTATATCCTCGGAATCATCTTCTGTGAGTATGCGCGAACATTAGGACCTGCGTACGTGGCAGCAGCGATCCTGCCGCACGGCGTAATCGAGCTTCCGATGGTGCTACTGAGCGCGGCGCTCGGAACGCGCATTGGGGTTGCGGTTCTTCTACGGATGATTGGGAAGATCTCGACCGAAGAGATCCTGTCCGAGATGAAACGATCGGTATCATTCTATTTCAGATGGATTCTTCCACTCCTGTTTGTTGCAGCAGTAATCGAGAC
>JAGGRW010000006.1 GCA_021159385.1 Methanosarcinales archaeon | reverse complement strand
ATATGAATTTCCATCACCGGTTTCATCACTGGAGATTGTTGATGTGTACAGCTACTGCAGAAATTTGGCCATGGAGGTCGATTTCGCGAGGGAATCGTGTCGACAGGGTGTTTTTCGGAGACTCCGGAGAGTTTTAGAGAAAGGTCTTGACGAGTCGTGTCGCGATCAGTGAAGAGAATTTTGTGCGGTCCGGGTTTTATGAGAAAGCCGTGCCCCCCGGCGGCGCATCCGCCCACGCCACAACGCAGATGCCCCCAACGCAGATGCCCCGCCGCCCGGCTCGCCTGCGACTGCGCACGCACGGCACGAATGGGCGGTGGGGGCGGCGAAGATGCGAGAGCGCCCGAGCCGCAAACTCTATATCATCGCAGGCACAAGCGATCTACAAACACCAGCAAACAGCCGGTATTTATAGTGACACATCGTTTAAGGAGGAAATAATGAAAACAGTCATTCAAACCCATAAAGAAGGTAAATATTTCGTAGCCACTGATTTAGTAACAAATGTAGCGGACCAAGGATTGACAGAAGGAGATGCTATCAGAAATCTAAAAAAGGGACTGGAAGAACATTACCAAATTCTTATGGAACTATCTCAAAGTGATCGTAAAATTTCTTTTTTAGATATTGAGGTAGAAAGATATGTCCAAACTTCCAGTTCTGTCATCTAATGACGTTATTAAAGTTTTAAGGAAGTTTGGTTTCCGTGTCCATCGTCAAACGGGGAGTCATATTCATTTGTTGAATGAAGAGCGGAGGCTACTCGTTACAGTTCCAAATCATCGTGAATTAGCCAAAGGAACGTTGATTTCGATTATGAAACAGGCAAAGGTGGAACGAAACGATTTCATCTCAAAATTAAAATAAAAGTTCAACCACCGCAGGTTCCCTGCCCTCTTCCGAGATCAAAACACTTTGGAGCGGCGCATCCGCCCACGCCACAACGCAGATGCCCCCAACGCAGATGCCCCGCCGCCCGGCTTGCCTGCGACGAGCATGTACGGCACGGATGGGTGGCGGGGGCGGCGATGGTCGATTCGCCTGATCCGCAAAACCTATATCACCATAAACACAAGCGATCTACAGAATAAACTCAAATCATCAAGAGAGGTGTACAACGTGAAAAGAGACTTTACAGTTGTTATAGAACGGGACGAGGACGGTATCTATGTAGCGTCCGTTCCAGAACTTGTTGGATGCCACACGCAGGCAAAGACGCTTGATGAATTGAGGGAGCGGATAACGGAAGCAGTTCAGCTTTATTTAGAGGTAGAATCTGAAAAAATGGATGCGTCCGAGTTTATTGGCATCCAGCGAGTTGGGGTTTCTGTGTGATTGATGCAATTAATCCCCTGCCTGCCAGAAAAGTTATCAGGGCATTGGAAAACATCGGCTTTCGGCAAATCAGACAGAAAGGCAGCTATCTATTTATGCGGCATCCTGATGGGCGGACCACCCTGATCCCGATACACCCCGGAGAAAAGATCGGGAAGGGGATGATTCGAAAAATAATAAACGATGCCGAACTTACGAGAGATACGTGGTTCGAATTGATCGCAGATATCTGATCGCGAGTCTTATGGGGCGGCGCACCACCATACCCACAGCCGCCCGCCGCCTGTACACACGCCTGCCCACCCCCCGTCTGCACTTCCACGCACCCACGGGCGGCGCATCTGTCGCGACACCACGAGACGCTACCGCCGCCC
>JAGGRW010000059.1 GCA_021159385.1 Methanosarcinales archaeon | reverse complement strand
GTGACTTTCTGTGCTTGTAGGTCTCATTTCCGGTGCCGTACAGGCTGACGCCGCTCTCTGGCTTCACCCAGTCCTTCTCAATCTCGTACTCAAAGACTCCGCCAACAGAGACCAGTTCCCGCTTTACAAGCTTATCCTTGTGCATCAGATAAATCCAGGCATTGTTTCCTGTGGGACTGACCTGACCGACCACAATCGCGTACTCGTTCTTCAGCTTCATAACCTCACCGGTCATGATCGTCTCTTCGATGTCATCGTCATCCTCGACATACACATAGCGTGTGGCGTTTCTCGGATCGGGCGCACTCCCCCACTTTTCGCCGATATCCTCGTTCTCGTGGCAGTCGATGCATTCGGCTGTGTCAAGCGCAACAGAAGCGCCGTAATGTGCAGTCATCGCGTCCCGGTTGCTCGTGTCAACGCCACCACCTCCGAGACTCGATGGGAACACGATGTCGTTGTCGTGGCAGGCGCAGCAGTCCGCGTTCGTCCACACATCAGCGCTGGTGGCGGTGCCTCTTGTGACATGTTCGGCAATCGGCGGCGCATTGTACGAGATGTCTGTTACGTGGCAGGAGGTGCACGGGTTTGCAAAGCACTCGCCGGTCAACGGGTGCTTCCGGATGAACTCGATTTTAAGATCGAAGCTCGTTTGTGCGCTTACGTTTGAGATTCCGGCTACCCAGCTTCCGATGGTGGGATTTGTGATCGAATAGCGTATGAAAGTTCCGTTTTCAGTGTAATCGACGTTCGGATCGGTTGCCGCAACCGTTGAATTGATCTCTGTTCCGTTTGCATCCAGTGTCAGGTTGAGGCTGCCGGCTGCCCAGTTGAGCGTCACATTCAGCCGTTTTACGCCAGCGTCCACGGTGAATGAGCGGTTGTACGCGGCGCCCGCACCCACATGCCCGGAAACATCGACCGGCAGCGGCGCATGACAGTCTGTGCAGTTTATGCCGCCGTGAATTTTGGTTGAGAACGCGGAATCATCGACGAACCACGACTTCCGGTCGTTGCCGTGGCATGCGGTGTTCATGCAGAACGAGTTGTCGCCCGGAGTCATCATTGGAGCGCTCAACGCAGCGTCATGTATCCTGCCTGAGCCGTGGCAGTCTGTGCATTTTACACTGTAGCCGCCGCCGTGCGTGATGTTCGTGTTGTTCGCATTCTCGAAGGTGTCAGCGAACATGTTCGTTTCGTTGCAGTGGCAGTACGAGCAGTTTGTGACCAACCCCTCGATCATATCAGAACGCTTCCGTCCGTAGTGAGAGATGAAATTCACGGGAGTCGGGTTTTTGATATATGTAGCAGGCGGCATACCGCTGACGAGTGACCTGTTGTGGCAGATTATGCAGCTTGCAATCGTTGCGTTCGTTGTTATGTCAGTTCCGTTTGGCTGGTGCTCTGTTACCTGTGGTGGAGTGATGTAACCCGCGTTCTGTGGACTTACACTATCATGGCAGTCTGTGCAGTCGGGCTTGATCTTGTAATGTGTTGGATCGACCAGCTGCCGCCCGTAGTCATTGTGGCAGCCCCAGCAGACCCTGGATATGTCAGAATAATTGGCAGCATTGAAATCTCCTGTAATATTCTTGTGAAAACTATTGAAGAAACCGTTCTTACTGATTACTGGCAGACCAGCAGTTACGTTTGTGCCGCCTTCCAGGTGGCAGTCTGTGCAGTTCCCGCTTGCTGCCGCCTCGGGCTCGAAATGCGGGTCCACATGGCAGGACATGCAATCCGCA
>JAGGRW010000060.1 GCA_021159385.1 Methanosarcinales archaeon | reverse complement strand
TTGTCTTCTGGGAGGTCATGGCGTGGGCATCGGTCTTCCTGGTCTGGTACCGGCGAAAGCAGGCGTCAATCGATGCCGGATTTCGGTACCTGATGGTGCATGTCGTGGGAGGCGTCCTCCTGCTCGGCGGAATTATCCTGTATATGCAGGGACACGAAAACTCAATAGCGTTTAATGCGTTCACAGAGGTCACCCCTGCAACAATCCTGATCCTCCTCGGATTTATCATCAACGCGGCAGTGCCGCCGCTCCACGCGTGGCTTCCTGACGCGTATCCGGAGGCAACAATAACCGGTGCGGTCTTCATGACTGCGTTCACCACAAAAACAGCAGTCTATGTTCTTGCCCGCGGGTTTGCAGGATTCACAATAGATGGATTCGCGATCCTGATGTGGCTAGGCGCAATCATGGCTCTTTACGGCGTCGTCTATGCTATTCTTGAGAACAACATCAGAAGGCTTCTCGCATACCATATCGTGAGTCAGGTCGGCTACATGGTCTGCGGTATCGGGATTGCGGCAAGCGCAACTGCTGCGGGCGCTGGTGTCATCAGCCAGACCGCAATCGACGGGACCGTTGCGCACGCGTTCTGTCACATCCTGTACAAGGGGCTGCTCTTCATGGGCGCAGGCGCAATCATCTACATGACCGGCAAAAGCAAGTTAACAGAACTCGGCGGGCTATACAAGGTGATGCCGCTTACGATGATCTTCTACATGATCGCAGCGTTCTCGATTTCAGGAGCACCACTCTTCAACGGTTTCATCAGCAAATCGATAATCATCCATGCCGCGGAGATGGCTGGCAACGCACCAATCTTTTTGATGCTGGAGGGCGCTGCGGTTGGAACGTTCCTATCGGTCGGGCTGAAACTGCCTTACTTCGCATTCTTCGGAAAAGACGCCGGGATAAAGGCAAAGGACCCTCCCGCAAACATGCTTGTGGGGATGGGGATAGCCGCGTTCCTCTGCATCCTTCTCGGGGTATACCCAAGTCTGCTGTACAACATACTGCCGTATCCGGCAGCGGTTGCCGATTATGCGCCGTACGCAGCAGGGCATCTTGTGGGAACGCTTCAATTGCTGCTCTTCACTTATGCAGGCTTCCTCGTCCTCAAGAAGAAACTGCAACCGGAGAATACGATCAGTCTCGATACCGACTGGTTCTACCGCAAAGGTGCCGTGCTGTTCATGTGGGTTGTGAACAATCCGCTTGCACGTGGCACACAATGGACGATTGACGCGTCGCTTGCTGTCAAGGACTTTGCGGTCTGGTTCAGCAAGAATCCGGTCGAAGCTCTCGGGATCATCACTGACAAAATCTGTCTCAGGGTTCTCCGTAGCTCAGAAGGTACGACTGCCGGGGAAGAGGGCGCGGAAAAGGTGCTTGCCACCCGCATACAGGAGTATCCGGGAGAGCCTGTGCGAAGAGATCCGATCGGGGTCTCGGTCTTGCTTGGAACGATCTTTTTGTTCGCGTATCTGGTGATCTACGTGATTGCTCCGCACCTCTCAGTCTATTCGATGATCGGGCTACTTGTGGTTGCTGTGATCGCGGGAATCGGGGTGCGGGTGCGGGAGATGATGCGAGGGTTTATGGGGTGAGGTTTATGGGGGGCACCGGAGTAAAGTGATACAACAAGATGGGCAGGGGGAAGAGTGTCCACCACGTACTTGAGTGAGATGGGTTCACGATTTTGGGGATTCACGTCTTTTTCTTCGTGCTTTTTGAATCATCAGTAAGCACAACTACGATCAGGGCACCCGCCAGCATAA
>JAGGRW010000004.1 GCA_021159385.1 Methanosarcinales archaeon | reverse complement strand
GCGTGGATGAGCGCCATCGCATTTAGCCGGTTCTTGGATTCGGTGAGCGCATCGATCACGTCTTTGTTCCTGGCGCGTCTTGCCTGCATATCAAGCAGGCTTGACACGACCTGGAGGTTGTTCTTTACGCGATGGTGAATCTCCCGCAGAAGTACTTCCTTTTCCTTCAGGGATGCTTTTACCCGGTCTTCTGCGTTTTTGCGCTCGGTGATGTTGTGTGTTATCCCGACCATACCAATGACAACACCACCGGGGCCAAAGAAAGGACTTTTGCATGTGGAAGTCCACATAGGTTCACCGTCTGCTCCGGTAACGAGTTCCTCGATATCATATTTTGGTTCGCCGGACTCCATCACTCCCTGATCAAGCACCATATAAGAGGCTGCCTGCTCCGCCGGGAAGAAATCATAATCTGTTTTGCCTGCTATTTCATCTACCGGAGTTCCGGTCTTATCGGCAAAAGCCTTGTTTGCTGCAATATAATTGCCATTCCTGCCCTTGAAGTAGACGGATGCCGGTATGGTCGAGAGCAGGGCTTTCTGTTCCTCGGATTTCTGCCTCAGTCGCTCTCCCATCAACATCAGGTCATCCGCAGTCTCGGTGACGTCCTCCAGCATGTTAAATATCGCAATCCTCTGCCGCTCACTTTCCTTAAGTAGCTCATCCAATCTCGCAGTTCGCTCTTTCACCTTCGTCTCAAGACCTTTACTGTACTCTTTTAGTTCTCTTCTGGATTCTTTCAGATTGGCAGCCATCGCATCAAATGCCCTTGAAAGTTCTCCAACCTCATCATCTGTTCCGGTACCGACTTTGTAATCCAGGTTCCCTTTCATGATCTCTTCGGTGCCACGATGCAATTTCACAATCGGGTCTGTTATCGTTCCGGATACCCGGATGCAGATTACCGCACCCAGAAGCAAAAGAGCGGCAAGGACAGAAAACATCGTAGCAGTCAGTCTGGTAACTGGTGCAAACGCTTCCTTTTCAGCAATCTCTGCCACCAGGCACCAGTTCATCGCAGGTATGGACGCGTGGGTTCCTAAGACCTCCACACCGCGATAATCTTTGTATAAAGCTGCGGCTGTTTTGTGATTCCCTGTGCCGACAAAACACTCCGGGTCAACATCATACTTCGGGAGCGTATCGGCAATAAACCTCGGTGGAGTTATCATGTAACCGTCTCTATCCAGGACGTATGTCTCTCCGGTCTTGCCAAGACCAGTTTCATCTGTTGTTATCTCAAATATTTTGTCTACATCAAAGTTTATAATAACAACCCCTGAGAATTTACCATTCACCAGGATAGGCGATGCCGCGCTTATAACGTCCTTTCCGGTGAACCTGGAAGTATGAATATCTCCGATGTAAGTTCCTTCTTTTCCTTTCAGGAAAATTTCACTCATACTTTCGTCATATCCAACATCCGCATGACTGGAAGCAATTACGATGCCACGTTCATCCAGAACTCGAATCCTTGAAATATCTTCACGGGACTGTATCGTGTCATTTATTCTCAGATTAGCCATCTCTATGCTCTCTGTGTAATTTTTGCTTTTATCCACTACATTTCTAAAAGCACCTCCTGTTGCCACCATCTCAGTATCTTGTTTGTAATCAGCCAAAACCGTCTCGATATGGTGCGCTCTTGATTGTGTGGTGGTCTCCAGATGATTGCTAACCTGTTCCTTGATGATACCTGTTGCAATGGTTCTGCCAATCAGGAGGGAAACCATGCCCGTAATCAACACAAGCGATAACATGACAGCAAGAAACTTTGTCCGGAT
>JAGGRW010000108.1 GCA_021159385.1 Methanosarcinales archaeon | reverse complement strand
TGATCATTCAGCGAAATTCGATGTCCATTCCGGCTTCTCCGGCGGACTTGCAGCAAGCATGTCCCTCCATGCCTCATCGGTGAGCCTCTCACTCATCGGCTGCTTGAACTCGTAATAACTCATAACAGGACCCGCTCCGATGAGGATTCTCCCATCCGGGAGCTTGTATGCGACAACGATCAGATCAACGTATCCGACACCCTCCTCGAGAACCTGCTTTGTATTCCCATCGGTATGCACATCGGCAACAATCGTCGTCTTCTTTGCCTTATCCTCGACATTGGCGATGACACCGTCCAGATTATCGCCAAAGTTCTTGATAAAGTCGTAATCGTCCTCTGTTAGCTCCTCGTTCTCCAGTTCCTTTGACGAGATCTCAACAAGCCTCTCGAGTATCTCTTCGAGGTTCTCCAGCCTGCGCTTTGCAGAACCGTCCAGAACACCCATCTCGCCAAGACCACCGTTCGTCATCCGTGTCAGCGCAAGCAGCCGGTTGTAGAACTCAGGAACCGGTTCAACGTATCCGACGACTGGTTTCTCCTCGACTGGCGGGGCACTCATAGTCATCCCGGTGTAGCTCTGTTTGGCGTAGAGAATCGTGTCGTGCCTGAGTTCTGTCCATGATGCGAGAGCAGTGGTCAGTTCCTTATCCTGCCACGCGCTGGTCTGCATGAACGTCGGATAACCCACGCCGTGATCGTCGAGCAGGGGTTTTAGCGCGAAGAGCCATGACCAGTAGAGGTTTTTGTTCCACTCTGCCGCGTCAAACGAGTCGAATTCGTCCTTCAATTTGCCATACTGGCGGTTGTACTCCCTGTAATTGGAATCGTCCAGTTCATCCAGCAGTTCCCTCGATCGATCCGACCCGAGGAGCGCCATCACATCGAGACCGCGGGGGAATCCCCTGACCGGTCTTCCGGCACCGTCGATTATGAGCGTGAATGGCTCCCGGTCTCCGGAATACAGGTCGGTGTATGTCCCGACAAGGTTTGTGAACATGTACGAGTCGGGAATGAACCGCTGCCCCATCATCCGGAATCCTTTTGTGTTTAGAAGGCACTGGTCTGCCTGTTCTGGAGTGAACGGTGGCAGTATCTCGCAGGCTCCGGTCCCGCCGTAAATTTCAGGAGACCTCTGCTCTGCCAGTTTCGCCTTCACTTCTCCGATTTTCTCCTCGTTCAGCTCACTTGGGTCTAATGTTTCCCCGAAGACATGGTTCAACGCATCCATGTACTCGTAAGGTCCCAGATCATCAGATAATCCCACATAAAAGGCAGTTACCGAGTAAATCCGGTCCCACTTATCCATAAGCGGTTGATTTTCGTCGAATTCGGATGATATCAGGCAGGCAGCAATCGTCTGGATTCTCGCGTCCTCCGCAGAGATCAGAGCCTCCTCTGAGTACGGGTTGGTCGTCCCTGGCGGTATCGTGTCAGAGCCTTTGAGCAACATGCTCATCCTGCCGTACCACATAAACGCCTTGAAATAGTTTTTCAACTTCTCCGAGCGAGTGTAGTGCCCTCTCGGGACATACTGGGAGTAATCTTCGTTGTAAATGAAGATAGGGGACTCTTCAAACCCGGTGTGTGCATCTATCAATTCCAGTTCCCTTTCGACATCGTCCCGCACAAACGACGGGACCTCGAAACTGTAGCGTCTCAGATCATCTTTCTTGAAATAAGCGTCTGTACAGTCCCATTCATTCTCACTCTGGCAGACCTGCTCCGGAGATGGCTTGAGTAAGCTTAACCCGACTCCAAAGTATGCAGCGTTCCTCTTCGATGCTTCTTTCGCCTCGCCGCTGAATTTTCAATAAA
>JAGGRW010000117.1 GCA_021159385.1 Methanosarcinales archaeon | reverse complement strand
TGGAGGGTGCCCGGACGATGCTTGGTAGGACGCGGGACTGGGAGAATCCGTTTGGTGATGGAAGGGCTGGGGAAAGGGTTGTGGAGATATTAAGTGATCACCGATGAATCTGAATGAGATCATCGGGTCAGGAGAATCTGAAATCACTGAGTTTAAGACCTCACTTGCCGAATGGAGGGATGTTGTTGAGACGATTTCTGCGTTCTCGAACAGGAGTGGTGGAAGAGTTCTCATTGGCGTAGCAGATGATTGTGGCATTGTTGGGGTTGATATCGGCAAGAACACAATCGAGAAACTGACAAATCAGATCAAGCAGAATACAGACCCGGTGACTTACCCTTCAATTCGTGTCGAGGAGATCGGGGGGAAACAGGTTATCGTTGTAGATGCTCTCGAGAGTAAGCAGAAACCCGTCCTTGCTTTTGGAAGAGCGGTTATACGGGTTGGGAAATCGAATCAGAAACTTGGATATGAAGGGATACGGAATCTAACTCTTAAAACCTCAAAGGTTTACTGGGACGGGCTGGTTTGTGAGGGTGCGGGTCCGGAGGATATTGATGAAGAGAAGGTGATGCGGTATCTGGAAAGGAGAGAAGAGATAAGAAAGGTTAGTAAACCAGAAAAAATGGATATGAAAACATTATTACTGAATATCGGTGCAGCAAAGAAGATGAATGGCGAAACAAAACCGACAAATGCAGGGATATTGTTTTTTGGTAAGAATCCACAGAGATTTGTTCTTCAATCCCAATTAAGAACCGCGAGGTTTGCTGGTAGAACCCTGACAAGAGACTTTCTGGATCGACTGGATTGTTCAGGGGCTTTATGGGAGCTGGTTGGGCAGGCAGAGGATTTTGTTAGAAAAAATATACGGCTGTTTGGCTTCAGAACAGAATATAGTTTTCAAAGGATTGACAAACTGGAATATCCAATAAAAGCAGTAAGAGAGGCTATAATCAACGCACTGATTCACAGGAATTATTCCGAGCCAGCAGACACAAGAGTTGCGATTTTTGATGACAGAATTGAGATCATCAGCCCGGGCTCCTTTCCCAAGGGTGTTACGCCAGAAAAACCAAAACATGTGCCAGTGAATCCGGTTTTATGTCAACTCATGTATGATATCGGTTTTATTGAGAAATATGGCTCTGGGATTTACATGATCAATGAGTTATGTGATGAATGGGGGATTTTGAAACCAGAATACGAGCTCAGTGAAGTGGAAACAACAGTTAGTTTTAGATCAGGTGGAAAGGCGATTGTGATAGGTGAGATAGAGAAAATAGGTGTGGAGTTGAACGAAAGACAAAGGGAAGGACTTAAAATTGTTTTCAAAAAAGGAAAGATTGCCAACGCAGATTATGCAAAAATGTTTGGAATTTCGAGGAATACAGCAACAAACGATTTAACAGAGCTGGTTGAAAAAGGTTTGATAAAGAGGGTTGGCAGAGGGAGGGGGAGTTATTATACGCCAAAAATTTGATTATGCAATTATTGTGCAATTATTGTGCAATTATGCGGACAGAAATTTCGAATTCTACAAAAATAAAATGTAAGGAAAGAACAACATGAAAATCTTAATGACTTCGATTGTGGACCTGAAGAAGTCACAGCACAATAGACCACATCAGTTCGTCAAATATTTATCCAAAAACCATGAGGTTACTGTCCTCTCCATAAACGACTGGTGGAAGGGAGGGCAGGATAATCCGGAGGGCTACAGCAGTGACTTTGATGATGTTTCGAGTTTGGCTGATCACTGGATGACCGGAAAGGATGGCAGCGATGCCATCACCACCAATAGCCCGACCGCATTCGGCTCGCGGAAACCCGGTGTGGCGTGCCCGCCACTGCGGTGCGGTGG
>JAGGRW010000078.1 GCA_021159385.1 Methanosarcinales archaeon | reverse complement strand
CCAGTACTCCCGAAACTACCGGGTCCCGAACACAATTATCAGCCACACCACCATCCAGCCACAATCACCTGCGACATCCACGAAACCTATATGTATGTCCAATTCCATCGGGTCATCGCAGATACTTCAATACCGGAGGCAAAAGATGAATGCAATAATACTTGCGATCATATCACTCGCTGGTTTTATTCTGGCATACCGTTTCTATGCGACTTTTCTTGCTGAGAAGATCTTTTCACTGGATCCAACTATAAGAACGCCCGCGCATGTTTTAGAGGATGGGGTCGATTATGTGCCGACGCTTAAGTCGATTCTCTTCGGACACCATTTCGCGTCCATTGCAGGTGCGGCACCGATCGTCGGTCCCGCCATCGCGGTGATCTGGGGCTGGCTTCCCGCATTTCTCTGGGTTGTGCTTGGAACGATCTTTCTTGGTGCTGTTCACGACTTTGGCGCGCTGGTCGTCTCGCTCAGACATCAGGGAAAATCCATCGGCGAACTCACCGAGGACATCATAGGAACACGCGCAAGAAACCTCTTTTTATTGATCATGTTCTTCCTGCTCCTGGTCGTAATCGCGGTCTTTGCTCTGGTCATCGCCCTGATGTTTACGTGGTATCCGCAGACCGTCTTTCCGATAGCCTGCGAGATGGTCATTGCAATCGCTGTCGGATATCTGATCTACCGGACAAAGGTCGGCACCCTGGTACCGACTGCCGTTGCGGTGGTCATCATGTACGCCACGATATATATCGGGGTGCAGCACCCTTTTGAAATTGGAGAGACGTTTCTTGGTTCCGGGTTGATCACATGGATATACATCATACTCCTGTATTCGTTCATAGCGGCAGTGCTCCCTGTCTGGTTGCTCCTGCAGCCAAGAGACCACATCAATGCACACGAACTCTTCATCGGCATGGGGCTCATGTATCTTGGACTGCTGATCCTGCGCCCGGAGGTGGTTGCGCCTGCATTGCAACTGGATCCGGTGGGTGCTCCGCCGATCTACCCATTCCTCTTCGTGACGATCGCATGTGGCGCAATATCCGGATTTCACAGTCTCGTCTCATCAGGAACCACTGTGAAGCAACTGGACAACGAGTCTCATGCAAAGATGATCGGCTACGGTGGCATGCTTGCGGAAGGCGCCTTATCCAGCATCGCTATTATTGCATGCACGGCAGGATTCGCCAGTGCGGCATTGTGGGGTGAGCATTATGCCAGCTGGGGCGCGGCAGCCGGGCTTACGCCAAAACTCTCTGCTTTTGTGGACGGTGCAGGTAGTTTTGTTGCTGCCTGCGGAATATCGCCTGAATTCGCTGTCGGAATCGTTGGTGTTATCGTTGTCAGTTTTGCGATGACGACCATCGACACAGCCACACGACTGCAACGGTACGTGATCGGAGAGGTTGGTGGCAACTACAACATCGATATCCTCAAGAACCGGTATGTTGGGGGTGCGGTTGCTGTTGTGACCGCACTTGCGCTTGCGTTTGTAAAGCAGGAGCCTGGAGGGGCGGCAGGAAAAGGCGGACTCATACTCTGGCCTGTCTTTGGAACGACCAATCAACTGCTTGCAGCGCTTGCTCTACTCGTTATAACCCTGTATCTACTGCAGATGAAGAAGCCCACCATCTATACGCTGATTCCGATGATCTTTATGATGATCACCGCCACGGCTGCAATGGTGCTGAATATCAAGAACTACATCGCATCAGAGAACTGGCTGCTGACCGGAATCGGCGTCGCAATATTCGTACTCGCAGTGTGGCTCATCCTTGAGGCATGGCGTGCGTATCAGCAGAGAGATTGGGATGCTGGATAAGAGCGAAGGCAATTCAACAACACTTTTTGAGTTCCCTATGTTCTTAGCGCCCATGGTTCGAAGGTACCTGT
>JAGGRW010000213.1 GCA_021159385.1 Methanosarcinales archaeon | reverse complement strand
GATACAGCCCGAATTTGGTTATGTGCTTCTCAAAACTGTCGTTCTCAACCAGGAGTCCCGTATCCAGCCCCTGGTATGCCGCCGCGATCTCATCCAGTGACGCCCTCATGTTCTCTTCTGCCTTTGCGATGACTCGCTCATGGTACTGCTCCGGAATGTGTCCCGCGTGTATGTTCACCCATGCCTTTGAACCGACCTCTTGCAGATACTCACCCATCCCGATCACCTGATCGACGCAGGACATCCTGACTCGTTCGTTCACGCTCGCAAGGTTGAATTCCCGGCTCGGAGCATGGTACGAGATCGTGAAATCGTATTCAGAGAGAACCCGTCCCATGAGGGCAGAGTCCACCGTGCCGTATACGTAATCGTTGTCCTTTCTGATCTCGATATGGTCAAATCCGTTGGAATACAGAAAATCAATGAACTGCAGCGTGTCTTTCCCAAAACGGAGATCCAGCGCCGCTCCGATTCTTGTCATCTCACACCGCCTGTCGAATACACAACCTCCCCGCCCACAACCGTGCGTGCAACAACAGGAATCCCCATCCGTTCTGAGACGATCAGCAGATCGGCGCGTTTCCCGATCTCGATTGACCCGATCGTACCATCCATACCCACCGCCTCTGCCGGGTTCCGGGTGATCATCCTAACAGCACAGGGTAGCGTCAGAACTCCCCGCTTCCACAGGATGAATGCGGAATGCAGCATGGACCCCGGGTTATAATCCGAGCAGAGAAGATCGACGAGACCGGCATCGATCGCCTCACTGGTACTGAGGTTGCCAGACGTTGACCTGCCGAGAACAACATTCGGTGCGCCCATGGAGACGGTCATGCCGAGTTCGCGTGCCCGCCTTGCCGCGTCAAGCGTTATCGGGAACTCAGAGATGCGGGCACCGATGCTGTGGACCAGTTCCACCTTCTCCGGGCTATCATCGTCGTGCGATGCGATAGATATCCCCCTCGCATGAGCGATTTCTGCAACTTCTCGCATCTTCTGCACCGACTCGCCCGCATAACCGGATTTCTTTCTGATGATCCGGTCGATCTCGGCATCGTTTAATCCGTACATCCTCTTGTGATACTCCCGGTAACGCGCCGGGTCTGTAAACTGCCCCTGTCCCGGGGTATGATCCATCAATGAGACGAGTTTGGTAAGCGGACTCTCGATAGCCTCAAGTACGTCTTTCAGATCGCTGCTGATCTCGCATCTGACATGCGCAAAGTGATTCGTCAGAAACTCGTCCCGAAGACGTGCCATCGTCTCCACAATCTCTTTTGAAGTGCCAACATGCCTGCTTTTGAGTTCATCCTCGAAATATGCAATCGCATGTAATTTCGTTGTGATCCCCAAACCCGCGTTTCTTCTGTCCAGATGCAGGAGCGCAAAGTCAACAGGAAACCTCGCTGACGGTCTTGGCGAGATTGCGGTCTCAAGATCGTCCCCGTGAATATCAACGATCCCTGGCAGCACGTATCCGCGGTTTGCATCGATCATGTCACCGGATTTTGATGAATTCTCCAGGATGTCGGTTATTATTCCATCAACGATCTCGATTACGCTGTTTTCGATTACGCGATCCGGCGTTATTATCTGTCCATTGATTATTTTCATATCAGTCACCCAGGTCACCTACGATCTCCTCTGGCGTCCCGATTCCTGCCATCCGGTTATCTTTCATCACAACAACCCTGTCAGATAGTTCCCGCATCACAGAAAGGTCGTGGAAGATGCCGATCATCGTGGTTCCCTTGTTTACCCCCCGTAACATCTCGACAACAACCGCGGTTGACGCAGGATCGACCATCGCACCCGCGTCCACATTCTTCGATTTCACGGCAAGCCCTGATGCGTCATGCCCGCTGTGATCAGCATGATAAGCGCCATGCTGATTCCAAATCTCTTTACCA
>JAGGRW010000182.1 GCA_021159385.1 Methanosarcinales archaeon | reverse complement strand
CGATATTGTGCAGTTATCGGCATCAGCGAGATCAATTCCTTCACGATATGACCCTGTTGCACCTGTAATTGTGAACCCACTGATATTGACGTGATCCATGCCCACATTAAATACATGCGCATTCGGATCCACGGCATGGACGATGCAGTTTGCAGAGCCATTCTCCGAGCGGATCGTCAGGCGTTTAGTGACATAGACATTCTCAAGATACACACCATCCCCAACCTCGATTGTGTGCCCGTCCAGAGTCTCCGGGTCAGCGATCGCGTCCTGAATTGCATAAAAAGCCTCTGATGTGTCGATGTTGTGGACTGATGGTGCAGGAATTGTTCCGCCATTGTTCACGAGTGGCACATATATGCCAGAACCCGTAGCAGCTGCGTAAACCTGATTGTTCACAGTATCCACGCCGGTGTTTGATGCCGGAATCCATGAGATTCCACCGACGTATCTCCACAACACGATCGTAGATTCATCTCCTGTGACATCAGAGTCGTTGTAGCTCACATTGATCAGAATACGCCCTCCCTCCTTGCAGGATACATTGACAAACCTTGTGATATTCAACCAGCCATCAGGATCAGGCGGGGGCGAGTCCACGCCCCTGATTGCGATGTCGCCTGGGTACGTGAACGATACGGTCGTCGGAGCACTGCACAGAAGTTGATCATCTGTGAATGTGTTGTTGTGTGAGTGCTGATAGACATATATATCCCATTCCGAGCTGTTTGAGATTCTGTTGTTGTAGATGTTACTGTTGTTGGTCCAACTTACTTCGATGCCATACTTACCGCTCGAATTTATGGTGTTATTGTATGCCATATTGTCCGTGGCATAGCCCTCCAGATGGATTCCCGCTCTACCATTTGCATGCAGTGTGTTGTTGTACACATTGTTGAAACTGCTCGACATCTCCACTTTAATGCCGTCGTAGGTGTTGGAATCCAGCAGGTTGTCGCGGATGCTGTTGTAACTGGTTATATTATCTGTATATCCTGCAAGCGAGATTCCCTGTGTATTGTTTGTGACATTGTTGCCAAATACATCATTATAATTGCTTATCGACCACAGAGTGATACTCTTGTGGTTTGAATAGACCGTGTTGTTGTAGACTTGATTGTAACTTGCATCGTAGAGCCTGATTGCGTGTCTGTTCTGGCTTGTGATAATGCCGTGGTCGCCGATATGGTCAAAGATTCTGTTGTCGTGTATCCTGTTGTGATCACACGATGGCGCATAGAGCCAGAAGCCGTTGCTGTTGTTGTAGATCGTGTTGTTGTAGAGATCGTTGTAACATGACGACGATCCCAGGAGGATCCCGGTCCGCATATTCGAGCCGACCGTGTTGTTGCGGACGGTGTTGTTCTTCGAAGAGTGTAGACAAACGCCGTAGTAGTTGCCGGACGCATTGTTGTCTGAGATGTTGCAGTGATCTACATAATAAAGGTAAATTCCCTTTCCGTAACCTGTTGCCCCGGTCACTGTAAACCCGCTTATATTGACGTAATCTCTATTCACGTAGAATATACTAGAATATTCCAACGGAGCGGTCACTGTAACCACATCCCTGCCCTCGCCAACCAGTGTGAGCTGCTTATTTATGTAAATAGACTCTGTGTAGCTGCCATTGTACACGTAGATCCAGTCGCCGTCGGTCGCGTTGTTGACCGCTGCCTGTATCGGCGTTCCGCTGGAATTGAACTGCGCGGGATCGATCCACCAGCCAGTCTCGTTGACGTAGAGTTGTGTTGCACCTGCCGCAGTGCATGCGCAGGTGAGCGTTGCGAGCAAAAGTATTGTTGCGATTGTGTATTGTTTCATGTTCTTGTTCTCTCTGGGTTAGCACGTACAGTTCAGCGGGTAGTTCTTCGAATCTGCGAGATGGTTCATCAAGAGCCGCGCATCGAGTATGTTGACCTGCCCGCTGCCATCAACATCGCAGACGCACTCATTGGCTGCCGATGTCCCCGCGAAGA
>JAGGRW010000109.1 GCA_021159385.1 Methanosarcinales archaeon | reverse complement strand
CCATGTGAGGTTCACACCGACGTGGGTGTGACATCCGAGACATGCACGATTCTCATTCCTAAGGGCAAGATTCGACGCTCCGGTGTCGTTGACCAGATCCTCGTAGAACCACCTGTGCGCAGCCGAGCCATTCGTAAGTTCGTCATCGACCCATGTATGGCAGTCGATGCACAGAACCGCATAAGCCGCATGCACAGTATCATTATGTGATCCCCAGTTACCTTGTGGAACGCTGCTGCCGTTTGCTTTGCTGCCTGCTGTCTGGTGACATCCGAAGCAGCGATCGTTTATATCGTTGCCGCCCCAGAATGCAGCGCCACCGGCAGTACCTACACCTGCACCAGACACGTTGTAGTTCGCTGACATATTCAGTATCTCAGTATAGTGCGGATCATGTGGTCCACCGCTGACAGCAAGCTCTTCCCTCTCGAGAAAGTGGCACTTCGCACAGGGTATTCCATTATCCTTCGGGTCATACCACGAGTGCTGTCCTGCAAACATCGAAAGCGCTGATGGGAGGGCAAATAACCCTACCGCAACCACCGCAACCGATAGCAGAAGTACTTTGTTCTTCATATTGCGTTTCCTCCTTTACATTGCTTTTGCAATGAGGTTTTGCAGTTGAACGCTGCGCTGTACTGAACTTAAATCTTGCGATGGATACTCTGACTCTGTCGAATAACCTGCTGTAAAAATGCCATATAGAATCACGATTCGTATTTTATCCAAAATCGATAAAACCGGTGACAGTGGGCATGATCGAATGGAATTCTTCAGCGCAGCAGATCGCACTTCAATACACTTCAATGATCAGATGACAGTATCCGTCGTGTTCATTGCGATACGATTTCCTTTCTCATCGGTCACAGCGACGATCACGCGCACCTTCGTCCCATCGGACGGTATGAATCTTAAACCGGCGGTGATGTTGTAGGTTCCCGGACCGGTATACGGAACCGAGGTCCAGTGTTCGATCCGATTGCTGGCACAGATCACGTGAACATACACACCGGGAAAGTTTGGCGGGACATCCTTTGGGTAGCTGATGAGACGGATCCTGTCCGCGCCTGCATCAACATCCGTGATGTCCGGTATCTTATGCTCCCCGACCGTTACCTCCTCGATTGTTGCGGTCACCTTAACAACCTTTCCAGTATTCAGATAGCCATGAGTTAAAACAACGACCATCATAGCCACCAATAAAACCAGGATAATATATTTTAAGCTTTTTTTAATCATTAAATCGCCTCTTTATCAACTATGTGTTCTCAAATCCAGTCCTGTTTATTCCGAGATCGTCAGATTCATTCCACCTCACAACATAACCGGCTCTGCTGCAACGCACATTGTAACTCACATACGCCCTGCGCATCCGTCTGAAGTCCACATCGGTGTGGGTATGGCAGGCGATACATGCAGCATTTGGGCTGATCCCAAGTTCGCGGCTGTTTGTGTAGAATCTCCGATGCACCTCTGACTCGTTCTGCAGTTCATCCAGCACATCCGGATGGCAGTCAGCGCACCTCACTGATATGGCTGAATGCGGCGTGTCTGCAGGTGCATGGAGCCATGAGAAATCAAATGAGATCGGGACGCTGTAATTTAGATCTGAGTTCTGGTGGCAATTTCCACATGTGAGGTTTGCATGCGCGCCAGTGGCTGTGAACTCCTCGTAGACTCTTGCATGGCACTCCCTGCAGTTCGATGGATCGCATGGGTGTCCAAAACCGAACCCGATTGTTGCAAAAGTGAAGGACAGGGACACCATCCCAGCAGCGAGGTACAGGAATCGCGCATACATTTTCATAGATGCCTATCGGGATGGATGTGCTTATATTCTTTTTGGTGTGGTTAAAAAAAATAATTACCAGTTCCACCCTGACGAACTGCCAAATTCGGTCTGGTTCGTTCCGAGATTATCTGATGCATTCCATGACACATTGTAACCGTTCCTGTCGCAGGTTACCTTGTAACTGACATACTGATTGCGCGTCCATGTGATGTTCACGCCTGTACGTGAGTGACAGCCGAGACATGCTTCGTTTGCACCGGATAACCCGCTCTCATCCTTCGAATTGTTATTCATAGCGAGGAAGAATGATCTGTGTGCCGCGCGCGGGTTGGAGAGTTC
>JAGGRW010000074.1 GCA_021159385.1 Methanosarcinales archaeon | reverse complement strand
TTCTGCTGCAGGACTCCTGATGTCTGTATCAGAACAGCCGCTGCAACAGCAGCGACAAGAACCATCGCAATAAAGATGATCAGAGTTCCGATCCCGACCTGAGCCCTGCGATTCTGTGTTATGTTGTTTCTTCTCATGATTTACCCCCTTATGGATATAGGTCAACGCTTGCGTGCGTTCCGAATGATGATTGAGTCACAAAGTCAACTGTGGTTCCTGCACCACCCTCCGGAATCATGCTGATTGTGACTGTGGTTCTCGGATCGAGATCAAGATTTGCCTCACCAACAAGCGGATTGTTGTACTTGAACTTGGAGTCAGAGCCGTCCTTTGTTGAACCCTGGAGCCAATCATCGTCCTCGCCTGTGACGATATTCTTCGGACCGGTTAAGAGGATTATCTTCACAAGGTCTCCTGTGTTCATCACCGGATTGTTGCCGGTGTAGGACTTGTCCTCATCCCTGATCTCCTCGGCAACATAGAACTTGTCGGCGCGTGCGAAGTACTCGTCCTGTGTAGTGTTGTTGATATGATCGTAACTGGTGCTCGATGCGGTCGTGTTGTTGGTAAAGACCCCGGCATCCACAGCGATCACATCGCCTGATGTTCCTGTCGTCGATGATGCCGCCTCGCTCCAGATAACAGCAGTACCGTTACTGGCTTCGAGTGTGTAATTCGCAGCACTGAGCCCGGTTCCGTTGTAATCGGTGTCGACATGCGCATCAGGATACGCCTTCTTGAATATGTTCATGACAGCGGTGTGACCGTCTGCACTGTTTGCGTGGTTCGCATCGGTGGAACCATCCACCAGCAGCCTGTACGTCGTATTCGTAAGACCTGCCCCGCTCGCACTCGAGGTGTATGTCGCATTGCCGGTTCCTGTTTCAGCCTTCGCGGTCACAAGAGTCCCCTCGATGTACCTGAGATCGTTTGTCATCGTGCCATCGGTTATGGTGATCACAACCTGATTCAGATCAACAGGCTCGCTTCCCACCTTGAGCGAGCAGCGCATATCCAGCCGGTAGATCTCATCCGAGAACGTATCGACCTTGGATGTTGACGAATTCAGACCGCCCCGCCATCCTTCTATCGAGTCGATGTCGATGTTACTGGAGACCTCCTTTGTCGCCTCCTTTCCTGTGGTCTGTGCTTTCTGCTGCAGGACTCCTGATGTCTGTATCAGAACAGCCGCTGCAACTGCTGCAACAAGAACCATCGCAATAAAGATGATCAGGGTGCCGATGCCCACCTGGGCACGGCGATCCTGCATTATAGTCTTCCCCCTCATAATTCCCCTCACGGATACAGGTCAACGCTCGAGTGTGTGCCGAACGACGATGGTGTCACGAAGGTGACGTCAGTCGATGCGCCGCCTTCAGGGATCATGGAGATCGAGACCGTTGTTCTCGGACTGAGCGTGAGATCAGCTTCACCGACGAGCGGATGGTTGCGCTCCAGTTGTGCATCAGTTGAGTCTGCTTCACTTCCAAGTGCGGAGTTCCCAGTGACTGTGGTGCCCGGTGCCGTGAGTATGATGATCTTCACGAGGTCTCCGGTGTTCATCACGGGATTGTCCTTTGTGAATGACTTGTCCTCGTCCCTGATCTCGTCGATGATGTAGAACATGTCGCCGCGTGCGAGATAGTTCGTATCGTCAGGATAGTCAGTCGAATTGAAGATACTCGCATTCACCGCGATCACATCACCGGATCCTTCCGATTTCGGAAGACTCCATAGCACCGAAGTAAAGTTACTGACATTGTTATCGGTGTCAGCACGCGTATCAGGATATACGCGCCTGAATGTTTCCAGGAGATCCGCGTTACTGCTTTCATCAACCAGTATCCGGTAGGTCGTGTTTGTGATGCCATCGGCGGCAGCCGATACCCACGTTCCGTTTCCAGCGCCAACATAAGCCGTATCAGTCACGAGAGTTCCTTCGAGGTACCTGAGGTCGTTTGTCGTCGTACCGTCTGTTATCGTGAGTACGACCTGGTTCATGTCAACAGGCTCGCTTCCCACCTTGAGCGATGATCGTAGATCGAGCCGGTATATCTGACTCGAGAATGTGTCTGGTTCGCTGCTTGAAGCCTGCATGCCGCCTCTCCATCCCTCGATTGAGTCGATGTCGATGTTACTGGAGACCTCCTTTGTCGCCTCCTTTCCTGTGGTCTGTGCTTTCTGCTGCAGGACTCCTGATGTCTGTATCAG
>JAGGRW010000099.1 GCA_021159385.1 Methanosarcinales archaeon | reverse complement strand
AGGACGAACGGGATGCACGTAAGCGTGAGGGCGATCACGAGTGCGAGGTCGGCGGGGGTGCGTTCGGTCAGGTTCTTTGATATCGCGATTTTCATTAGCCTCGTCCCTCCGAATGGTTCTCACGGCTTCCAGACATTGAGCCATTCGATTCGCTTGAAATCCCGGTCGTTGGTCGCGATGGTCTGTACCCCATAAGATTTGGCAAATGAAGCAATATACGCATCTTTTGCTAACAGTGAATACTTCCTTGCAATGGACAGGGATTCTTTGAAAGTATCTATTTTTTCTTTTAAAACAATAAACCGCATATCATATATACGATCTAACTCCCTCCAGCAAGTTTTTAGGTTTGGGATCACACTTTGATCATATTTTAATATTCGTATAGCCTCCTTTGTGTTTCTTGCAGAACTTTCCTCGATCACCTCAACAACCATCAGCCTATGCAATAGTTCGTTTAATACAACAGTAGGGATATAACCTTCAATTTCTCCTGATTCAACTCTGTAGATAAGATCTGTACAAGAACCCCCGTATTTTTGGTGATCTAAAGCCGAATAAATAAATATATTTGTATCGAATAAAACTTTTTCACCGGAAGGAATCGAGGATATCTTAACCAAATTCATCACTTTCTGCGATCTCTTCTATTAGTTTTTGATCGTCGATTTTCAACGCGCCTCGAAAGTCCATCGCCAGAGATTCCGGTATTATGCTTATCTCAACTTCTTCCCCTTCTCTCAAGCCCAACTTCGTAAGTGGCTTCAAAACTTCGTCCCTGTATACTGCTCTTATTCGCATAAACATCACCAGAACATAATCGGTCTTTTTAACTTAAAAGTCTTCGCTCGAAACTCCAGCCCCAACCTCAACCACAAACCGCTCCCCCTCCGGAAGCCCCAGCCTCCGCACACCCGCGACCACGGCAAGCGAGACCGTGAATGCCGAGAGCGCAACGAGTATCGGCACCAGCCTGACCCCAAACGGCGTGTAGTTCAATACCAGCCCCATGAGCGGCACGACTGCGATACTCAATCCAAAGCTGAGCGCGATCCGCTCGATTCCGTCCAGATCGTCCTTTCGTGGAAACAGTGCCGCTATGCGCCCTTCGGGCAGTAATGTGTGATCTGTAATCTGTGACCTGTCACTCATCACTTATCACCCATTACTAACGGCGTAGCCGTTACTCTCACAGGCGTCTCGTTCAGCGGAGGGATGAGGACGAATGTGGTGCAGGAGAGCGTGAGGAGGATCACGAGTGCGAGGTCGCAAGGGAGTCTCTTGAACATGCTGCGCCCTACCACAGTCTGCCGGACTGGCGGTTCACGACCACTCATCCAAGAATCCCCCTCAACCCATCACCAGCGAAACCCTTGCCAATCAGGTAACAATTTCCGCTGAAAGTTATTAATTTCTTTATCTCATGCGGCATTGTCAGTACCCAATCTCCCCAATGACCATTCTTTATCCTTTGCTTTTAAGAATCTCTTTGCAGCTATTATCGTTAATCCCGTTAGATTTCCTTTCTCATCGTAATTTTTTACGATTCCGTTCTCATCTTCGTCATGTTCCACAGCTTTTGGCAGATATGTAAAATTCATATACAGCACATCTGCGTCTTTATCGTAATCTATCCAGATCTTTCTTTGCATTGACCTGATCACATGCGGAACCATTTTAACAATTTCTACTTCTTCCATATCACACCTCTCTTTACAATCTTATCTATCTTCGAAGTTTTGTAAGCTGTAATAATAAAACCCTCATCATAATTTAATTCCTTGTATGCTGCCATAAGGTACTTTGGTCCAAGATGTGTTTTTTGAAAGAATCTTACAGCTCTTAACTCATCGCTGACACCTTTTAAAATCATATCCGGATATTCAACCGTTTTGAAAAGTAAATCCTTGTTATCGTTCATATCGGTATGAGAGGTGGTAATATGACCCCATCTTTCATCTGTTAATCTAATGTGGACGTTGTTTTTAGATTTAATTAACCTCTTCATTACAATCCTCCAATCACATCCATAATCCTCTCACTTGTATCTCCTCTCAAATCAAGCTTCGTGAGTGGCTTCAAAACCGCATCCTTGTATATCGCTTTCATTCGCATGACCATCACCAAGATTAAATTGATCTTCAGGCTTAAAAGTCTTCGCTCGAAACTCCAGCCCCAACCCCGACCGCAAACCGCTCCCCCTCAGGAAGCCCC
>JAGGRW010000152.1 GCA_021159385.1 Methanosarcinales archaeon | reverse complement strand
CTTGTGATGGTGTGAAAAGATGATATGGTGATGAGGTGACCCGCAGATGACCCGCGACGATTTCGGGCGACTTCTTTCTGCGAGAGCGAGCTTCTGACCCGCGGTAAGAAGTTTAAGAAGTTTGGAAACATATATCCGGGCAGATGCAAAGACTGACCCCGTCGCACGACCGGCTGCTCATAGTCTTCCTCTTGCTCGGTCTTGTGATTCTCGCATTCGTCGCAATCCCTCTCCTGAACCTGACCGCGGGACAACTCATCACAAACCAGCCCGGAATCGTGCGGGCGGCAACCGATTCCGCGGTTGTGAAATCGATCCTCCTGACGATGTACACCGCATTCGTTGCGACTGCCATAGCGTTCGTATTCGGGGTGCCGCTGGCATACTTCCTTGCAAGACGCAACTTCGCTGGAAAAGGCATAATCGAGAGTATAGTGGACATTCCGATCATAATTCCGCACACGGTGGCAGGAATCGCACTTCTCACGGTCTTCGGGTCGCATGGGATGCTCGGAGACCCGCTGTCGTCGGTTGTCAGATTCAGGGACGCGTTCTTTGGGATCGTCGTTGCGATGCTCTTTGTCTCCCTGCCGTTTCTCATCAATTCGGCGCGGGAGGGATTCCAGAGCATCGATCCACGCCTCGAGAACGTTGCCAGATCGCTCGGAGCATCCGAATGGCGCGCGTTCACTCTGATAACAGTTCCGCTCGCCGCGCGGCACATCCTCGTGGGCTCGATCTTATGCTGGGCGCGGGCGATGAGCGAGTTCGGCGCAGTTATCGTGATCGCATACTACCCGATGATCGCACCGACGTTGATCTACGAACGCTATATCTCGTATGGGCTTTCGGAGTCGAGCCCGATCGCGGTTCTGCTGATTCTCGTCTGTCTCCTCGTCTTCATCGTGCTGCGGATGATCTCTGCGGGCTGGAGGCGGTACGATCGGGAGTGAGATATTGAGATTGAGATTTTTCTATTGTTTTTTGTAGATAATTATTTCCGAAACCTTAGTTCGATGCAGAAGAATACGTCTTAAGCGAGAGGCAAAAAGAAATAATTGACTACATCAAGAAGAATGGGAAGATGACAACGAGTGAGTGTGCAGGTTTGCTTGAAGTTTCCAATGATACGTCTCTTCGGGAACTATCCAAATTGAGGTCTCTTGGTTTAATCGATAAAGAAGGTGCTGGCAGGAGTACACACTATGTCATCAAATAATGACGTGCAAATGCGGCGAAAGTGCGGTGCAAATGCGGTGCAAGCGAAGTGTAGCGTCAGTGCGGATGAAGTGTAAATGCGGCGAAAATGCGGTGCAAACGAAGTCCCCGATAGTGGTTTTAGGTACCGGGGTAGTTACCCGCAACCATAGTATTTGGGGCAGTGCCCCCACATCCGCGACCAATCCGCAACTATCGCCGGATTGGGGCGTATTCCACGTTCCGCAGTCAAGATTCTGGTGGGCGGAATGCTATTTCAACAGCAGAGAATCGACATCCGTACTTATTGATTGTTGTGATGACGCATTGTCACACCACATCGACATATTTCCGGATGGCGGCTATGCGGATGATGCCGCCTGCATGCGATGTCATAAAATCGACCACAAGTATTATATGCGATTGTGCAGAAATTGTGGTAGAATCTACGGATCGGATGCGGGTACGCGATGTGATTTGATCATAATCATCGGATACTCATGCTGAAGATGGGTGAAGGAGTAAAAGGAGGCGTTCTGGAAAAGGCAACGGGAACCACATATTTTGTGCATTCATATTAGTTTGCCATAACCATTGGCAACAACGTATCGACTAACAGACACAGACGATGGCGGTTTGACACGCCATAATATCGCGCGGGTTTGCCACCGGTGGTGGCGGGAACGCGGCAACAATTCAGACGAAAGGGAGATCAGCGTGGGATCAAAAGCAGGAGCAACATACAGGGATTGCAGGGACGTGGCATCATGCACGATGCCGCCGACGCCCGGGTGCCCTCTGGCATCGTACGTGGCGCACGGGGCGCCGGGATGTGCGGCTATGTTTTTGGATCACAATCTGATTTTGAAGGACTTTAGTACATGGAGGAACTACAGAGGAGAGATGATTCCGCGCTTTTTGATGGAAAGCGCATTAGACTTTGACAACACGACAACGGAGGACGATAAGACATGACAAAACGAACGAACAGGATAATGATTGCGGCGATGGTGCTGGTTGCGGTTGGGATG
>JAGGRW010000167.1 GCA_021159385.1 Methanosarcinales archaeon | reverse complement strand
ATTTACAAAAAAAGAAAGCGTCGAAGGGATTTCTCTCTTCACTTCGATCGGTCGCATAGGTCCGTCGCTTCCGCATCGCAAGGTATGCGACCGCAAGCAGTCCCGCGATTGCGAAGACGCCCTCAAAGCCGGGCAGCAGCCCCTTATTCTCAGGTGCCTTCGGCTTCTCATCAGCTTCTCCTGCCGCCGGAGTTGTTCCCGGTGTCGCAGTCTTCGCTGGCGACGCCGGGGGCTGCGGGCATGGCAGGGGCTGCGGGCGGGCAGAGGGTTTTGCATCTGCCGGAAGCCCACGATTTTATTCATTCACAAAGACACAGTCCGAACCTTTTAGCGAGATCAATGGATTCTGCGGCAACCACAAACGTGTAATTCGCGATATCCCTCAGCATTCGCGATTTTATCCCGAATGCACACGTTCAAATAAATATCACGAATCCCCAGTCCACCGAATTTTTAAACATCGCCCGTCCACAGTAACCCTGCTATACGCTGCTTAACTTCGTAGAATACATCATCAAAATCAGGGAGTGCTTTGATCTGGTGTCGAAGCGAGTTTGTCCACGCATTTGCAAAGTCCCCTCTTCGGTCTTCAAGAGATCGGACGTCGATCTCCACATCTTTAATTATACATTTTTTATATAATATATTTAGTACTTTTCCATTATCAATCTCGTTATGAAGGCGCCACACATCGTATAGGTCTCTCGGTCGTGTCCTCTCAAAGAGTGCCCTTATCTTCTCAGCCACGATCTCTTCCAATGAATACGCCTGTATCCTGACATGGAAATCATCGGAATATGGGTGAATTATCTTCCTTTTCTCCGGAGGTAACAAAACCTCCTCTTTTTCGGGCGCTGTCAGATCCAGTTTTATTTTTATCGGATTCCCAGCACTCCGCAGAATTCGGAAATAAACATTCACCACAAAACCGTTGATGTTCTCTTCGATTGAAATCTCTTCAATAAAGTTGATACCGCTTGTTTCCTTCGCTCCGAGAACCGCACTCCCTACCAAATCATTCAACGCGACGCTATCCATTTTTTCAAGAAGAGTGAAATCAAGATCATCGGAAAACCTGTAATTTTCGATATAAACTTTTCTTATGCCAGTTCCACCCTTAAGAGCCATGTTCATCGAAGCGAGGTGCCCTAACAGCCAGTTCTGTGCATAATCTCGCTCTATAGTCGTCTCAGGAACTCCCAGTTCTCTTGCCCTGCTCCGGATGTCTCTTGCAGGGATCATCCCAACCCCTCCAGCATCTCCTCATCAAGATTTATGACCAGCTTCCATCTTGCATTTTTTGAGCATTTGTTTTTCAAGCCTCTGTTTGGGATAGTTGGATCAAGTAGCAGGTAGTTCCGCGTTTTAACTGCCGGAAGATCGATATCAATCCCCAATCGATCGCAGAGATAACCCAGCCGCCGCACCACGCCTGAGTTTCCGATGCGTGTCGCGTACTCTGATAATTTCTCCCGGTCCAATCCCTGATCTCTCAAAGCCTTGACAACCGCAACCACGCCTCCGCAGTATTGAGGTTTATCAAGACAGTCCACGATCGTTTTTTCTTTATCAGTTATATTAACCTCGGATTCTTCGAGCCATTCTCTCCTAATCCCAAATACTTTGTCGCTTTTCACCCTGACGATCCGGTATAAAACTCCAAAAACCTCAATTTCCTGTTTTTTCTTTCTCGAAGTCGTCTGGATAAAGACGGTGGCTGGTATCTGCTCGGTCATGCCATAAAAATGCAATGCGCTCCAGTAAGCGATGCAATACGGCTCAACCAGCAAAGAGCCGATTACAAATTCATGTGACGTGTATCTTCCCTTCTCTGCGCCAAGCGGGATGATCAGGTATTTGCCCTTTTCGATTCGCTCAATCCATCCTCTCTTTTCCAATCGGGATAAAATGACCCACAAAACACTTCTATCGATATCGCACGTCTCTAAAGCGTCTTCCACTGTAAAGACGTCTCCTCTTTTCGATAATCGATCGAGGATGTCAATTCTCACTTTGATACACCATCCTTAACGTTTGTGTTTTGTTTGGTGTATGACATTGAGAGTATATATCTCTTTTCGTCGGGGCGTCTCATTCCGCACAGATGAAATAATCCGGGCGCATCTGCCTGCTACGTGGCGGGATGTATGCAAGCCGGCAGGCTCGCCCAGCCCCTACCTCCACAGCCAGCACCGCCACATACGCAGCCAGCACTGCAGCCAGCACTCC
>JAGGRW010000079.1 GCA_021159385.1 Methanosarcinales archaeon | reverse complement strand
GTAGGTGAGTAGTTACGTTGTATCTCCCGTTTGCCTGATCAACCCAGTTCCAGAGCTCAGGTTCAAACCATTGTTTCCTGACGCGTAGATCCGGAAGTTGACCTGTGTTAGCGTCGTGATCGGCGATTGCGAGTGGGACTGCCTGCGTCGTGATCGGCGATTGCGAGTGGGACTGCCTGAAACACCAGCAGTACAAGGATCAAAAACGGTACCAGTTTCATCCATTCATCCTGTAATTATTAATTATTAATTATTATCTTCGTCTTTTACGTGAAGACGTTTTGAGTCCGAACACATAACATTGCATTGCTAGGTGTGCATAAATTACACCCTACGAATACTCGGTTTTGGATTGAAAACCTAGCAAAGTTGGATTCGCTGAGATAATCGTCATCAACTCGAATTTGTCAGACGGGGCAGCACTCTTTCGGTCTTTAAAATCAACGTATCGATGAAGACCTTCCAATCAGGTCTAAGGTCCCTTGCTATGAAGTGATTGGTGGAGTTCCCGATGTAATAACTATTTTTCCTTGCATTTCGCAATCTTAACAGAAGCGCATCCCGGAAATTCTCTTTATCAATCCGATAAAAGCCGAGCATGATGTTTAACGCTTCAGTGAGATTCTCTTTATTGAAATCCATATCCAGGCAGTAGAATAAGTCATAGATGTCTTTTCCTTCCATCCTGTTATGTAGTGCAATAAACTTCCTTGCCATCAGATCTTCCAGCGAATAAACCCTGGAAATTGTTGGATGCACCTCTATGAAAGGAGATTTTACCATGACATCCTCAATCTTTAAAAATTCAGTTCTGGTGAGGTAGAACTCCAGTCTCATCCGATCCTTTTCACCAAACTCATTTGTGTAGTAACAATCGAACCTCAAGGTTCTATGAAGAATCCTTGGACCCTTTATCTCAAAACCCTTTATTTCTAAAACCCTTTCCCCAATCGCAGAGATTTTTTCGTCCAGTCCCTTATCCGAGATGAAATCCAAGTCGATATCCTCTGAAAATCGGCTAACTCCCGATTTTGCCAGATACACTCTGTTTAACGCAGTCCCGCCCTTCAAGACCGCTTCCGGAAATAGCACTCCAAGTTGCTCAAGAACGATCGAGATCTTCTCATCCTTTGACAGGTACTTCAAACCAAGACCGGTCTTTGCAGCCAGATATCTCAATATCTCAGGATCAGCCATGATGCCACCACGATAGTATACTCTCTTCTCCGAGATTGTCAAGCAGCATCCATTCCTTCACGTATCTCCCCGCAGACCGTCCGGATGGCAGCAATTTCGTCTTGTTCTTGATCCTCTTTCTGAAGTAGTGCAGAACCTCTTCTGTAATCAGATCGGTCTCTTTTATCAAGAGTTCGAGAACATATCCGGTTCTCTGGCATAGGGAACTCGATGCAAGTCCGAAATACCCTGTAAATTCATCCCAATCCATATCTATATCCACATCCACACCGCTCATATCATACAACGCCTTCGTTATCGTTGAGTAACCGCCTGCATACTGCGGTTTGTAAAAGCAATCAAAGAACGTCTTTTCTATTGTCGAGACGTAAATATTGTTACAATACGTCATGCCTGTGGCTTTCTTACCCATCGCAACAGATTTGAACGTATACGCCCCTATTTGTTTCTCCATGGATCTATTCGCTGACACTGTGAATATGGTGAATGGTTCGTAATCCATGAGATCGTAGATTCTGAGTGCGGAAGAGAAACCGATATACCCTTTGAACAATGCCGAAGCAATCTTATAGGGATTTTTTATCACAGGACTATCGGATGGCTTCGTTTGAACCAGATACACTCCTTTTTTCAGTCTGTGAAGATATCCTTTTGAATAGAGGCTATGACAGACCTTGTTTATCTGATACGTCTTTAAATCCGGAAAGAGATCATCTATTTCGTCGGTACGGATGATATCGACGGATGCCACCCTATTTACGATCTGTTGTTCCTGCCTGCTCAGATAGGTATTTTTACTCACATTATACTGTATCAGGGTATTATGTATATTAATTTTTCTACAGTCCACACTTGCGCCCATATTCTCCCGACACACAACTTGTTCTGCACACAGAACAAAAACTACTTAAATTTGTTCTGCCAACAGAACAAATATGACAGAAAAAGAATCCGCCATAATGGTCTTGAAGGAATGGTTCGAGAGTGAACAACCAGCAATCGTTGAACGAAGGATCGATTACAGAGACTTCCTTCAATTAAAAGAGGGTCTGGGAATAATTGGTGTTAGAAGAGCCGGA
>JAGGRW010000014.1 GCA_021159385.1 Methanosarcinales archaeon | reverse complement strand
ACTGTATACGAAATATGTCTCTGTAATGCGCATCCACATACGGGATCACCTGCTCCTTCCGGTACCCGACCACGAGTATGATCTCCTCCGGTTCGAGGTCGATCATCCGGTCGAGGATATGTCCGATGATCGGCTTGCCCGCGATATATACCATGGATTTCGGCCTGGTGTGGGTATGCGGAAAGAGACGCGTCCCGGTTCCGGCAGCAGGGATGATTACTTTCACATTCCCCCATAAATCAATCCATCCATGTATGCCAGCTCAGGCAGCCGTTCTGTGAGATGCGAACATACAACCCCCGCGCATCCGGTTAACGGCTCCGCCGTCGACGCCCGAGACGGAGAATTTTTCACGAGCGTTACCAGTGCTCTCATTTTATCAACCTATCAGTTCCCTGATCCCACGTTCCAGCGAATATTCAGGATTGTAACCAAGAACATCCCTGATCTTCGTTATATCAGCCAGCGTATGCCCAACATAATTCTTTACAGGGTTTTCGATGTGCTGTGGCGCAATCTCTGTGCCGAGTTCGTTATTCAGAAGTCTTACGATATCATTGAAACTGTGCGACATGCCCGTCCCAACGTTGAACACGCCGAATACGTCTTTTTTCATGGCGAGCATACCTGCCTGAACCACGTCCTTGACAAACACAAAATCTCTTGTCTGTTCGCCATCCCCATATATCACCGGAGTTCTGCCGTCCTGCATCTCCCAGAGGAATTGGGATACAATATTTGCGTATATCCCTTTTGCACGTTCATTGGGACCGTAAACCGAGAAGAACCTGAGTCCGATAGAAGGGATTCCATGGAGACTGTGGTACAGTTCTGCAATACGCTCGATACACAATCTTGCCTCGGTGTAGTAATCGGTAACCCTGATCGCCATATCTTCCAGATTTGGAGTGGGCAGCCCATTGTAAAGCGAGGAAGACGATGCAAACACAACTTTCGTACTCGAATTTCTTGCAAACTCAAATACGCTGATGGCATCGTTGATCGCCGATCCTACGAGCAGTGGATTCTCCTGATACATAGGGGACGATGACGGTATGCCGAGGTGGAAGATGACATCGATGTCAGAATTCGAAATGCGATTACCGATATTGCCGCAAGAATCATCGATTATATCGATCTTACTCTCTGCATCCTTCAGGTTATCCAGGTTCCCTGTATGGAAATTATCCAGCACTGTAACATCATGTTCACCTGCCAGAGCAGATACCAGATTGGACCCGATGAACCCTGCTCCACCTGTTACCAGTATGTTCATGGAGGTCTCTTATTCGTGTTGACATATAAACGTACTCTTGCGATGCAGATATCGATATCAGACCCTTTTTCAAAATCTCCTCGCGCGCGGGATCCATATTCACCCCATCAGTTTATTGTATGCAGACGCTGTGATCGCCAGTTGAGTCATATCCTGTAAATGTCCCTTAATCGCACCCCTTAAATCGTCCCTCCCCCACGCAAAATCGATGATCGCCCGTATGTAATCAGCCTTGTCTCCTGCATCGTATCGCTTTCCCCTGAACGTGTATGCGCAAACACCCTCCGCATCAATAAGCATCCTTATTGCATCAGTCAGTTGTATCTCGCCTCCAACTCCAGGTTTCACCTTCCGGATGCACGAGAATATCGCTGGCGTAAGAATATATCGCCCGATTGCCCCCATCTTCGATGGCGCATCGCACGCGTCCGGTTTTTCGACAACATCCTCGACGCGATAGACCGACTCATCGATCTTGCTGCCTTTTATGATCCCGTACTTGCTCACGTCATCCACCTCTTCCACTGCCAGCACAGAGCACTTATGCGTCTCGTAAACCTCCATCAACTGTTTTATGCAGAGTTCTCCCATGATGATGTCATCACCAAGCAGAACAGCAAATGGTTCGTCGCCGACGTGCTTTTCCGCCCGAAGCACTGCATCTCCAAGTCCTTTCGGTTCTTTCTGACGTGTGTAGTGGATATCCACCATCGAAGAGATGTCTCGCACTTCCTGTAACAACTCCCCCTTCCCATTTTTAAGGAGGTGGCTTTCGAGTTCAGGAGATGTGTCAAAATAGTCTTCCACAGCCCGCTTGCCCCTGCCGGTGATGATCAGGATGTCATCGATCCCGGAAGCGACCGCCTCCTCCACAACGAAATGGATGATCGGCTTGTCGATTATCGGGAGCATCTCCTTTGGCATCGACTTCGTAACAGGAAGGAACCTCGTCCCAAGCCCAGCCGCAGGGATTACCGCCTTTTTGATTGCTGTCTCGCCCATACTTCGATTTATTCAATGCCGGAGGTATTAGC
>JAGGRW010000017.1 GCA_021159385.1 Methanosarcinales archaeon | reverse complement strand
TCAGATTATCATCCAGATCATACCAGAAACCAGCAAACGTGCTGTAATCCCATACTCGGTCAGTACCAAGTGTGTCCTTGCCAGTCTTCAGTTCTTCGACGGTACCGCGGACCTCATAAGTACCAGGTTCTGTGTACTCGACCATCGGATAGAACCGGATCGCATTGTCATCGTCTGCGGTCTTGAAGTACATGCCGCCCATGATGTGCTCCTTGGTGTCGGTATCGAGATCGATGGTGGTCTCGTCGTTCTTGAGGACAACCTCACTCTTGCTTGCAGTCATCACTTCCATGGAACCATAAGTGTCACTGGTCTCGATCTCCAGAACATCATCATCGATCAGGAAGACGTACATCACCTGCACGACGTTGGTGTCGGTTCCCCTGAACACGGCATCCACGTAGCATGAGAAGACCGGAATATCCTCCTCATTTCCAATGTCCGCGGTGTATGTGTATACACGATCCTGTGTCCTGGTCCCTGAACCGGTTGATGCCACTTCATTATCGAGCTCCCTGCCATCCTTCTTCAGCGAGAACCAGACCTTGTCACCTTCGAGATCGATCTGGTTTGCGACAAGAGCAAATCCGCCGCCAAGATCCCATTCCTCGCCGGTTGCCAGTGTCTTCTTGTCGTCGTCCTCAAACTCAACCAAGAGTTTACAGAGTTTGTCTGCATTACTATCGATTGCCACATACTGTTCTGCCATCCAGCCTTCGATGAAGTAGCCGCAGTCACCGCCCGACTTATCGCTTTCAACGCATAATCCTATCGGCTGGTCTAACTTATCAGCATACTTGGTTTCCATAGTGGTTGGATCTGCTCTCTCGGTTGCGGTTGGTGCTATGTCCTGATGCATCTCATATTCCTGAAACTCCGGATGAGTCTTATATACCAAACTGCCTTCGCCAATGGTTCGCTCATCAGTAGAGTTTTTCAGTGTAGCCTCGCCAGGAGCATCTCGTTCAGTCGCCAGGATCGTCAGATTCTCGGTCTTCAGATTATCATCCAGATCATACCAGAAACCAGCAAACGTGCTGTAATCCCATACGTGGTTGCCACCTGTGTCATTGAGTGTGTCATTAGCCCCACTCAGTTCCACGATGGTACCGCGGACTTCAACCTTATCTACCACCGTATCAGCCGCACTCGCAGCACCGACCATAGCCAGTATCATAAGCGCGACAAGCGGTAACATTACGTTCTTATTCATATCTATTTACCTCCGTGTTGTTGTGTTGTATATTCCATGTTGTTGAACCGCATTACGCGGTTGTCTGTGGTGATTGTGACTTGCACAGCCATCACGCGTTCTTCGGCACGCCTCCATCGCGTGGCAACCACCGGCTGCCAGCCACATTGGCGTTTGTTCGCAAACATGCCGAAAAGGCGCAATCACCCTCTGTATCCCGTCATAGTTGGATTACATGACTGCATTGGTCGTTCCTACTTAAATCTTTTGTGGTCGAAATCGCGGGGCGGCGGGGGGGTGGCGCAGTGTGGAAAATTTACAATCAGAACACGGTCGATTCCACACTCATATCTCTCTATGAGTTTCTATCCCATCCAGCAGGCAAACATCTTCAATAAATCTTTTGGGAGAAATAAAATTAACATAATCCTTGATTTTCATCTGAGTCAATCTCCGATTCACCGTGACAAAATATTCGCTCTCGCCAGCAAAGTAACTGCAAATATGGGGGATATCATCGACATCTGCAACGAAACCACCCCATTCATCTATAAACAGATTCCATTCGAGATCATAAACTATCTCGGACTTTGGTATGGACAGGAGGTACAATCTCACTTTTGATGCGCAATCCTTGCCTTTGTGTGATTTAAACCACGTAAGTGCTTCATCGAATAAGTAATCACTCAATATAACCTTGATATCCCCTTTTTTAACTTCTTCCAGCAAGAGTTTGCTATTGGTATCAGCAGAAAGAAGCCCAACGATGTAGATATTAGTATCAAGATAAACGCTTGGCATACTCACTCCACAACCCCTTTCTGATATTTTTAATCTCTGTAAGGAGATTGTTCACATCCTCATCCGAGAGTTGCGCCATCGAGTATGCTTTCTCACCAAATTCTTTTAAAAGCAGTTCGTTAATTGTCTTTTTGATAGAAAATATCACAAATTCGCCCCTGCTTTCAAATTCGCCGAGTTCCACAAAACGATCTATCAGTGCTGAATCTTTCGTAGAGATTTTGATAGTGGCAGCAGCAGTACTCATGATATTATCACATACACTCATAATGTTCAGTGTCGTCCGTGGTGATTGTGACGCGTGGCAACCACCGGCTGCCAGCCACATTGGCGTTTGTTCGCAAACATGCCGAAAAGGCGCAATCACCCTCTGTATCCCGTCATAGTTGGATTACATGACTGCATTGGTCGTTCCTACTTAAATCTTTTGTGGTCGAAATCGCGGGGCGGCGGGG
>JAGGRW010000208.1 GCA_021159385.1 Methanosarcinales archaeon | reverse complement strand
AATTACAACCGCTTGACAGCGAACAACATATCAGACAACGGGAATTTCGCATTCGAACTTTTGAGGGGGGATGAGCAGTACTTTTATTATAACTACATCTGGCGCAACAACACCGCAAACGGCGAGAAAGTGAACTACTACTATAATGAACATGACATAACGATCGAGTCGAAGTATCGCTCAGCACATAACGTGAGCAACGTCGGAAAGATTACACTCATAGATTGCACAAACATCACCATAAGAGACAGTGAACTTTCGAATAATAGCCTATCCAATGGTTATGGTATATTTTTGTGGAACTCAAACAATAATAACCTGACCAACAACACCATATCAAATAACTACAATGGCATCCGGCTGTACGCTTCATCCGAAAACAACATCACTGATCTCGATACGATAAGTCCAAGCAAACAATGTGGAGCACAGTTCGACTCGGATTCTGATTACAACAACATAACAAACAGCAGCTTCGCAGCCACAGAGAATCATGGAATGTCCATAGCCGTATCATCAGATCACACCATGATCACCGACACCACGATCTCTTCCGTGAGTGGAGATGGAGCGTCTGTTAGCGGCTCCTACACAAGTCTTACAAACGTCACGATCACTTCAACAGATGCGAATGGGCTGGGGATGAGTGGAGATCATACCACTCTCACAAACGTCACGATCACCTCATCAGGGGATGGGGTGGATATGAGCGGAGATCACACCACCATCACAACAGAGTCAGAGATCACCGCAGGTGGTATAGGCGTGGACTGTTCCACAGCCAACCACACAGAGATCATCAATACCACCATCACCGCAGGCACAGACGGCATCTATATGTCAGAGTCACACTGGGGCAACCTCACGAACAACACAATCGTTGCCACAGAGAAGGGCATCTTCCTGACAGAATCAAGAAATCACAACCTGAGCGAAAACAACATCACAAACTACACAATCATCGGCATCCTCCTCGAGGAGTACTCAACGAACACAACGATGATCGGGAATTATCTCATACGGAACGGATCAGAGTTCGATATCAGGATCAACGACTCAAATGACGCAGCCATCGCAAACAACGAGTCAACAGCAGCGAATTACACATTCTATCTCACGAACAACACCAGACTCTGCACGCTCGATATCGTCTTTGATAAGACAAAGGTTGGCTACGGGGACAACGAATCGAATCTCACGCTGATGTGGCGGATCGATGTGCTCTGCTGGGACAACTACCATCAGGAGCCGATGTGGACGAACCTCACGGTGCGATACAGCGATCTCAGCCATGCCAATGGATTACTCTGCTGGGAAGGAAAGACTGCAAATGCAAATGGCAGATTGAGTAACAATGCATTCGGTGATTACGGACCTCCCACTTCGAGCAGTGACTGGCTCCCGATCATCGAGTACAAGCAAAATGCGAGCGGAAAGACCACGTACCAGCCGATGAACTGCACAGCGATCAACAGGTGGGATGTGCTTCAGAAGAAATATGGCAGGTCGTATCGGAACGTCACGACCAGTGTCACAGAACCCGGGGTCACCATTCTTGTGGACGCCGGTTACACCCCGAACGGCAAGTGCTACTACTGCCATGTGGATAAACTTGAGTATGCGGATGGCACGTTCAAGTTTCCGAATACGGCACACTGGACAAAGTATAACGAAAGTATCATGAGCAGCACACTGGACGATCCGTACACGCCCGGGCGGTGCATCGACTGCCACAATGAGAATGATTCCATCGCGATTCCCCATACAAACGACGAGAGCGGGAAGGATCTCCTGTACCAGCCAAGCCCGCAGCTCTGCTACAATGGCAAAGGCGATCAGACATGCCACAATTCAAGCGCGGTCAGAGCGACACTGAACCAGAAGGAGGAGTTTAACCAGACGGCACATCACCCGCTCGGGGATGGGAAACTTGCATGCAAAGCGTGTCATGACAACCACGGGGCAAAGTATCGGTTCGATCTGTTGAAGTATTATACGAATGTTACATCAGGGGAGTATGACTCATCAAACTATGCGCTCTGCTTTGTGTGCCATCTCGAGGAGAAGATTGTGGCTAAGATGGTTGAAAGCGGGACTGGTTCCAGAGTTCAGTATCTTCAGAATTACACGAACCAGACGAACTTTCGAGATGAGTATCATGGATGGAGTGCAGGATTTAACGGTGAATTCCAAAACATGCACTCTCCGCAGAAAGAAGCATCGAATCCCCCTCACTATAATCATAAATTCAACTGCTACTCCTGTCACAATCCACACGGCAGCAATAATCCTGCGATGACGAATTATACAGAACGGTACAATGGGAAGGTTTTCAACTACACCTACATCACCAATGTCTCGCCTCCGGACAACACGGCATGGGAGGTACTGGATTATGCGAACTGGAACAATTCAACGATGAACAAGGGGGGAGGGCTTTATCTGACTGGAACTGGTGCGTGTGGCTGTCACAGTTCGGAGTGGGCATCCCTCCAGAAAAATTGGTTCACCTACCGCACTTACGTCAACTACACCCCCGCGGGCGGCGCGGGCTGCCTCGAATGTCACGACAACAATGCTTCCGCATACA
>JAGGRW010000003.1 GCA_021159385.1 Methanosarcinales archaeon | reverse complement strand
AGATCTTCGAAATCCTGGGATCAGGGCGGTCAGGACTCAGCTCAGAGGAGTCCAGAGCAAGGCTTGACCGTTACGGATACAACGAGCTGACATTTGCGAAACGCAGCGCACTTGTCCGGTTTCTGACGCAGTTTCACAGTTCACTGATCTATATCCTGCTCGCTTCTGCCGCAGTCACCAGTGTTCTCTCTATGTGGATGGATACTGCGGTCATTCTTGCTGTGGTTCTTGCAAACACGATCATCGGATTTATTCAGGAAGGAAAAGCCGAGGCATCGGTCGAGGCACTTAAGAAGATGATGGTGCCGAATGCGACAGTGATACGGGATGGTACAAAGACCGTCGTACCAGCAAGAGAACTGGTTCCAGGAGATGTGGTACTGCTGGAAGGCGGGGACAGGGTTCCTGCAGACCTGCGGCTCTTCTACACAAAGAATCTGAGCGCAGATGAAGCAGCGATTACAGGAGAGTCTGTTCCTGCAGGAAAAAATACAGATCCGGTCATGGAAGAAGCAACGATCGCAGATCGGAAGTGCATGCTATTCAGTGGTACATTTGTGACAAAAGGTATGGGGTCCGGAATCGTTGTCGGAACCGGAGAGGAGACAGAGATCGGTAGAATCGCAAAACTGATAAAAGAGACAGAGAAGATCGCAACACCGCTTACGAGGAAGATGGCAGAGTTCACCAGATTCCTGGTCATTGCAATCCTCTTGATCACCGCTCTCAACTTTGTGCTGGCTGTATGGTTCGGATATGATCTGGTTTATGCGTTTCTCGCATCGGTGTCGATGGCGGTTGCTGCGATACCAGAGGGGCTGCCTGCGGTGGTGACGATGGCTCTGGCATTCGGTGTGACCGCAATGGCGCGCAGGAACGCAATCATCAAGCGCCTGCCTGCTGCAGAGACACTTGGATGCACCACTGTGATCGGCTCGGACAAGACAGGAACACTCACCAAGAACCAGATGACCGTATCACGGATATACTCCGGCAGAATGGACTACATGGTAACCGGGGTCGGATACAAGCCAGAAGGTGAGTTTATCCCGGCTCAGATGAGTGAAGAGTTGATCAAAACACTGGAAGCTGGTTATGTCTGCAATGACGCAGGCATCATGGGAGGCGACGGCTACAACATCATCGGAGATCCAACCGAAGGTGCACTCCTCGTCTCTGCGATGAAAGCGGGTATCAACGATGGTTTGCCGCGGCTGGATGAGATCCCGTTTGAGTCGGAGCAGCAGTACATGGCTACGCTTCACGAGGAGAATGGAGAGCATATCATATATGTGAAGGGCTCGCCTGAGCGGATTCTTGGTATGTGCCAGACCCAGATGATCGATGGCAAGATCGAACCGATAAACAGAGAAGATATAGTGAAAAAATCGGATGAGATGGCAGAAGAAGCGCTCAGACTTCTTGCCATGGCATATAAGGTAACTGATAAAGGATCACTCGATCAAGAGGATCTTTCTGGCATGACCTTTCTCGGGATTCAGGGGATGATCGATCCGCCAAGAGAGGAGGCGATAGACGGGGTTGAGAGATGCAAGAGCGCTGGAATACGGGTTGTGATGATCACAGGAGACCATGCGAAGACTGCAAAAGCAGTCGCCCGCCTGCTCGGAATCGATGCGGATAGAGTGCTCACAGGAGGGGAGTTGTCGCAGATGAGCGATTCTGAACTGTGCGATGTCGTGGAGGACATATCCGTATACGCACGGGTTGCGCCTGAACACAAGTTCAGGATCACAAAAGCCCTGCAAGCGCACGGGCATGTTGTTGCGATCACAGGCGATGGCGTCAATGATGCGCCAGCACTCAAAGCCGCTGACATCGGAATTGCCATGGGGATCACCGGAACCGAGGTGAGCAAGGAGGCATCTGACATGATCCTTGCTGACGACAACTTCGCAACGATCGTATCTGCGGTGGAGGAAGGCAGGTATGTCTACGATAACATCAAAAAAGTCATCCTGTACACGCTTCCGACAAATGGCGGGCAGGCGATGCTGGTCATGGGCGCGATACTGCTTGCTCCATCTCTGGTGCTCTTCCATGACCGGCTTCCGCTCGAACCCGTGCAGATACTCTGGATCAATCTCTTCGATGCGGTAGCACTCGCGCTTCCGATCATCAAGGAGCCGATGGAGAAGGATCTGCTCAAGAGACCTCCGAGAAATCCTGATGAACGGATAACCGACCCTCCTTTTTTCAAGAAGGTCGGGCTGGTCTCTCTTGTGATGGCGATATCAGGGTTTGCGATGTACTATCACTATGGGATGCCTATAATCGATGGAAACTTGGTGGTGGATGCAGATCTTACAGAGCTCCTCAGACCGGCACAGACCGCAGCGTTCACAACCGTGGTGATGCTGCATCTCTGCTACGTGATTACTGCACGATCGGTTACGGAGTCCGCATTCACGTTCAACCCGTTCTCGAACAGATGGCTGCTCGCAGGGATTGCGATCACCATTCTGACACAGCTTGCAATCGTCTACCATCCGGTCGGAAATGCCATTCTCAGAACAGCGCCTCTGCCGCTCGACTGGTGGTGGCTCATGATACTGTTTGCGCTCCCCGGATTCTTCGTAATCGAGATCGAGAAGTACCTGACGAA
>JAGGRW010000041.1 GCA_021159385.1 Methanosarcinales archaeon | reverse complement strand
AGACTTCCTTCAATTAAAAGAGGGTCTGGGAATAATTGGTGTTAGAAGAGCCGGAAAAACGTTTTTGATGTTTCAGATCACGAGATCCCTCGGTGAAATTCCGGAAGAGAATATCGTTTACGTCAATCTGGAGGATCGGAGGCTTCAGCCATTGACCGACCGAAGCCTTGATCAGGTCTACGAGGCATTCATCGAAAATTTCGATTACGATCCGGATAAGCCGATTTGCCTTCTTCTTGACGAGGTTCAGAGTGTCCCGGAGTGGGAACGATTCGTGCGGAATTTCTATGACACTACCAATATAAATTTTATCGTTTCCGGATCTTCATCGAAAATTTTGAGAACCGAGTTGTCCACACTGCTCACCGGGAGAATCATAGCTCTTGAGATCCATCCGTTCTCATTCAGGGAGTTTTTGGGAGCGAAAGATCCTGAGCTGGATCTTGAAGACCGACTACTGCCCTATTCATCGAGAGTACATGAGATCAAGAGACTGTTCAGAGAATATCTGGAATTCGGAGGATTTCCAGAAGTTGTCCTGACCGATAAAGCGAATTTAAAGACGATCTTGTTGGGGGAGTATCTGGACGGGATCGTCAACAGGGATGTGATATCAAGATACCCGATCAAGAACAAAGTCCTCCTCGAAAATCTCGTCAATTATCTTTTCTCGTCATTTTCCGCGCCTTTCAGTTTCTCGAAGGCTCACAGGTTCTTCAAATCGTGTGGGCTTTCGGCCGGCAAACAGACGCTTATCGAGTACTTTTCCTACATGAATGAAGTTTTTCTCTTCTTTTCTGTTCCGATATTCTCATACAAGGTAAAGGATGTCCTGAAATATCCAGTAAAGGTGTACTGTGTGGACAACGGGTTCATAAGAGTTGGCTACCCGAAATTTTCTGAAAATCTTGGCAGACTGGCTGAGAATCTTGTATTCATCGAGCTAAAACGAAGATTTGGTTCGTCATCCGTGCATTACTGGAAGGATGCGAAAGGCGAGGTCGATTTTATCATAACAGAGGGACTCTACGTCAAACAACTGATTCAGGTCTGCTGGGATGTCGGCGCAGAGGAGACACGAAAACGAGAGGTCAAATCGTTGCTGAGGGCGATGGGCGAGTTCGATCTGGACGGGGGTCTTATCCTGACGGAAGATTTCGATTGCGAAGAGACGATCGAGGGTAAAACGATCGTCTTTCTTCCGTTGTGGAGGTGGCTGCTATTGTGATCGCTGCTGTCTCTTCCGTCCTCCGACCACCCATCCGGGAAACTTTTATATACCATCCCTGCTACAAGTAGAATTAAGCAACTTTTAGCAGGGGTATCAGTATGGATTACATAAAAAGAGATCTGGAACAGAGAGTGCTGGAACACCTTGACAAACCCGAGGTGATAGCCATTCTCGGACCAAGACAATCCGGAAAAACGACTCTTATGAGGCGAATCTTTGAGACGCTTGAGAACGCGCTCTTCATAAGTTTTGAGGACAGGAAGCTTCTGGAACTCTTTGTTGAGGATGAAAAGACCTTTGCAGAGCTCCATGTGAAAAATAATCGCTATCTTTTCATAGACGAGTTTCAATATGCAAAAGAAGGCGGAAAGAGACTGAAATACATCTATGACCACTATCCCGGTACAAAGATACTGATTTCAGGATCTTCTGCGCCAGGACTCACGATACACGGCATAAAATACCTTGTCGGGCGGATATTCGTCTTCAACCTCTACCCGCTCTCATTCGAGGAGTTTCTGAGATACAAAGACGCTGCGCTCTTTGCCACATATCTGGAGAAAAAGGAGTTGGTCAGTGAGTATCTCTTCCATGACCGTGAGCAACCCGGGATCAGCATACCGCTTATGGAATTGCTCAACAGCGTCTATGATGAGTATTGCATATACGGTGGATACCCGAGAGTCGCAATCTCGAAGACAAAGGATGAAAAGGAGACTGTTTTAAGAAACATCTACAGCACCTACTTTTTAAGAGAAATAAAGGACTTGTTGAGCCTTACAACAGACTTTAAGCTGAGTAAACTGATTAAATCGCTCTCGATAAACCTTGGTGGTCTTATCGCCTACAACAGCCTCGAAGAAGCCTCTGGTTTTGACTATAAAGGACTTCTCACGCACCTGAACATACTTGAGAAGACGTATATCTGTAAAAGGGTTAGCCCATACTTTACTAACAGGAGAACTGAGATTATCAAGGTTCCAAAGGTCTATTTCTTTGATAACGGGTTCAGAAACATCGTAATCGATGATTTCAGAGCGTATGCCATGCGGCAGGATGCAGGCAGCATGAATGAGAATTTCATCTTCACCCAGATGACTTATGCTGGTGTTGCTGTTAAATTCTGGAGAAGCAAATCCGGAGCAGAGGTTGATTTCATAGTGGAGCGCGAGGGAAGATTGATCGCTATAGAGTCGAAGAGCAGCTATCTACGCAAAACAAAGTCGTTAGCTGCTTTCAAAGAGAAATATGAGCCGTACAGAACGATTGTTGCATGCAGAGATCGTCCGGATGAGCGAAAGGGTGTGATGCACCTGCCGTATGTCTTTGTCTCCTCGCTTGTGTGACCTTGTTCCACAAATCTCAAGCCTCAAGCAGCCGCCCATTGCAGTATCATCAGCGCATCAAGCGACGTAACCTTATGATCGCCACTCACGTCAGCCTCTTCCGAGCATTCGCCGCTTACCGCCATCCGCAGCACGATCGCAGCGTCCGC
>JAGGRW010000065.1 GCA_021159385.1 Methanosarcinales archaeon | reverse complement strand
CTGTTCCGATGAGCACGGTGAGGAGGAGTATTGTTGCTATGATCTGTTGTTTCATTGTTATTCTCCATTCAGCACGAACAGTTCAGCGGATATGCCCCCGGATCAGCGATATGCTCCATCAGCATCCGCACATCGAGAATGTTGATGTATCCGTTGGAATCGACATCGCCGGTGCACTCATGAGCGATCGGATTGCCAGCGGGGTTGACGCAGTGTTTCAGGAGCAGCACGAGATCTGTGGTGTCAACCTCGCCCTCGCCGGTAACATCACCACAGACTGGTTCCTGCCCGCCGTCCCAGCCCGCGAGGCGCGCCATTATATGCCAGACCCCCCGTCCTTTGAGCACACAATTTATTCTCGCTAAATTATCAGACCCGGGACCGTTGGAATGCGCACAGGCAGTACATCCAGAATAGCCACTCACACCACCTCCTGTTGTTAATTGTTCAAGTTCGGAACCGGAATTGTTAGTGCACCATTCCTGACCCCAGTTATTTGCACGACCCGAGTTATAATCCAGATCATCCCACATTGGTTTATCATAGTAGTAATTTCCATTGGGGTCATAATTTTCTATATCCGCGAAATCAAACAAAATTCTACCATTATCCAGACAATGCTGTCTTATCTGTTCGTTTGCTGTATGAATAAAACCACCTTCACCCTGTCCTTGCGCATGACCTGTCATGAACACAAACTTGACGGGATGTTCGGCAGCTCGTGGGTTAGATCCACCTTTACTATATTCTGCAACAAGTATTTCCATATTTTCAAGATAACGTGTGATATTATGGCCATTGATACTGCACCATGACCACATAATGACATTAACATGGTAATTGTCAGTATTGTTCAACAGATTTCTGGTCGCGGTCACCCATGGGGTGACACCGTTTTCATCAATATAATCGCCCTGGCTCAGGTCAGCACATCCGGATATGCCATAATCATCGAAATCCAGACCGCTCGCCCCGCTATCAGACCACTCGTACGTTGATCCGAATGCCGGGAAATTTTCAAGTGCGTTCATACCAGTAACCAGCTGGCTGCCGTGAGAGGTATGTTGATACGCAACGTGAAGGTCGCTTTTTGCCTGAGTTATCCACTCATCCGGAATCTGGCTCAGATTCGTGCAGTTATGATCAACAATTATCGCCTCAGCGCACATCTGCGGAGCCAGCACGAGCGCAACAGTCATCCCAACAAGTACTATCGTTCGTTTATTCATGAGTATGTCCTCCTGTAGTTACAATAACTACTGTCGGGCTGATATAAAAACGTATTCGAGCAGTTCTTGTCAGGACTGACGACGATATTACATGGCAGAAATGCGATTAGATCCGAAAGCGTCCCGAAATTGCGATCGCAGCAAATAGCAAACATTAATACGAACAGCCCTGATACTTCACATACGAAATGGGCAACACAGACAACATCAAAATCATGCACCCGCGCCCGAGCGCGATCGTCGCCGCGCTGTACACGCTCCGCGATCTTGACGCGGATGTCGCGATCCTGCACGGACCTCCAGGGTGCTCATTCAAGCACGCCCGCCTCCTCGAGGAGGATTCCCTGCGGGTTGTGACAACAGCGATGGACGAGACCGATTTCGTCTTCGGCGGGCGTGAACTGCTGACTGCGATGCTTGAGAAGGTGACCGACCTCTGGCACCCCGGGCTGATCGGGGTTGTCGGGACGTGCGCCAGCATGATCATAGGCGAGGACCTCCATCAGGCGGTCGTGGATGCCGATATCGATGCACCGGTGATTGAGGTCGAGATTCACGCGGGATACCATAAGAACACTCACGGAGTGATCGCGACCCTCGAATCCGCACGAAACGTCGGGATAATCGATGACAATGAGTTTGAGCGGCAGAAGGGGCTACTCGAGGAGGCGACCGCGCTTGAAGAGAGGCACGGCGCAGCGAGCAAGGAGTACCTCGAGCCGTCGCGGGGTGACCTCAAGTACAGGGTCGCAGAGCGGATCATAGAACTGCTAAAAGACGGAAAAAGTTGCATAAACATACTGAATGCAAAGAAGGAGACTGCGTACATGTTCGCTGACATTCTTCTTGCGGTGAACGAGTGTGCCGAGCATATCGGCTCGGATTCGGAGATCGTTAACCTCGCAAATCTGGACACGGGCACCGGTCTTCCGAGGGTTAAGGGATATGCGGTGGACATCCTGCGCGACCTTGATGATTCCGGGGTTCGGATTCACGAGACGATCGGCGGGCTTGACGAGTATCCGATCGCAGGAAGGGTGGCGGGTGAGACCATCGGAAGCAGATACCCGGGATTTGATTTTACAGTAATATCCGGCGTTCCGCACGCAGTGCCGTTTGAGTCCATAGCAGGAATGGAGGTCATATCGGTCACAAACGGTCCGAGGCAGGTGCTTCCGTTAAAGGAGATGGGGCACTCCGCAGTCGTAGTCGAGATCGATCTGCATCCGAAGACGCTCGGTGTGAACCACATTGTTGAGTCTGAGCTGGGTGCGACGATGAGGGAGATGTGCGGGATTCTGGGCTGAACGGGCGGGCGGGTCTCAAAATCTCCTGATTCTAACGGATTCTGTGGTTTTCAAAAGATGCCGGAAGGGTTTTTTCATTCTTTGTGCCTTTGCGTTCTTGTTTTCCAATTTAACGCAAAGGCGCAGAGACGCGAAGGGTGTTGTTAATCTTGTCTTCACGTTTTTTGCGTGTGTTCTTGCATCCAACTGA
>JAGGRW010000225.1 GCA_021159385.1 Methanosarcinales archaeon | reverse complement strand
CCAGTTTTTGATCAAACTTTTGTGAAAAGTTTGCGAGTAAGAAATGCCCTTCGGGTCGGAGACCAGTTTTCGATCGTATAGTGTATATACCAAAATAAAAAAAGTAGAAGGTGGTCGAGTGCTTTACGCACTCAACGCTTTCAGGCGCTCTATACTCTTCATAGTCTCCTGCGCCTCTTCCTTCTTTCGCGCCTCCAGATGTGCTATGATCTCGACGATCGGCACTTTCAAGGAGTACACTTTGTAGGGCCGTCCTTTCCCTGGCTTCTTCTCGTCGGATTCGGTGACCCAACGACTTGCGCGCAGTTCTCGCATCGCAATACTGACTTCTGGCTGCCTGAGGTCAGAACCGACTTCAAGGTCTTTTGATGTTGCTTCTTTTATGCCTTTCAGGTACGCCAGCACCTTTGCAGTATTCCGTTTCAATCCCTGCTTGATCAATATGTCAACAAATTCGTCGTCTTCGTCGTCCAGTACTTTCACGGATAAATCCTTCATGGGTTATCACCGGTTCCGAATATGTGAATATCACATATAAATCTTGTGGTTAAAACAACTTTTATACATGTTATCTCTTCATCTCTTCATCTCTTCGAGTTCCCCGCGCAGTGCAATCGATGCGGTACTCAAGAATTCGGACTGCCGATCTTCCTCGAGGTTCCCGATTCTGGACCGGACCGCGTTCTCGTAATGCCCGATCACAACCTCGCGGTCTATATCCATCGATCCGCTCGATGACAGTTCCAGTGCGAGTAGATCCATTGTTGAGAGGTAAATTCTTGGTCCGAGCGGGACTCCGAGCTTTCGCATCGCTCGTGTGGTGCTCACAAGCGGAGAGTAGAGCGGCTCAAGTCTGGATGCGTATCGTTTGTAGTAGTGGTTCGCGTGCTGGCGAGCTATCTGAAGTTCAGTCTCTTTGTCAGGATAATTGATCACGATCCGTGCATTGAATCGGTCCAGAATGTGCTGCGGAACCTCGGTTATGCCTGATACGTCGTGCGGGTTCATGGTCGCGATGACGTTTGCTCGAAGCGGCTTGGTGATCGGGGTCTTCGGGAACGAGACCTGCCATTCCGCCATTATTTCGGTGAATATGATGAGCGTGTACTCGCTGAAGCGGTTCAGTTCATCGGCGTACACGATTCCGGGCATGGCAGCATTGGCATTGCCGTTTTCACTGCCACCACCGCTGCCATTGCCGATGCTGCCGCTGCCGCCATGCGCACGAAAGAGCGGTCCCTCCAGGATGTCCATCTCGCCTTTCCGGTACTTTCCGATATCGAGGTCGCCAATGAGATCGCTTGGAAGCGCGTCCTGGCTGCCGGTCACCCTGACGTACGGAACCTGCCCGACCTTGCGCCGCAGGGAAGCCACCATCCGGTTCACAGCAAGCGTCTTCGCTGTCCCTGGCGGTCCCTCGATCAGGAGGTGGAAACGGAGCCCGAGTTTGACCGCCTCCATGAAGAGGCGCAGGTATCGCTTCATCTCGTCCTGCCCGAATACTACAAGTCCAGTCATTGTGTGATAATGCAGGGCATGGCAGCATAAAGAGACCTCTTGTGAAGCACAACGCCAGAGTCCCTTAAACGAACCGCGCACCTCAGCCACAGCGCAACCACCACACCCAAAACAATTCAGCAGCGCAACTCCACCGGGCATCAAAGATACCGCATGACCCGCGTGTACCCTGCCCCTTTCCGAAGAACCCGCATCGTAACAAGATCGACAACGGTCGAGGAGATTCCATACCTGCACCTGCCGCCGTCAATTACGCGATCCACCGAGTCCAGAACGCTCCGGTCAATCTCTGACACCTCCCGCGCAGGCGGCTCTCCCGTGCGATTTGCGCTCGTGGATGTGATCGGGGTCTTCGCAAGATCGATCAGCTTGAGCGTTATCTCGTGATCGGGATACCGTATGCCGACCCGATCAGAGCCGGCGGTGAGGATATTCGGGAGAACCGGCTTCTTCTGTAGGATCACCGTGACCGGACCCGGAAGGAGCTTTTTGATCAGATCCATAGTCCCGGGATTGCAGATTGCAACATCCTCGATCATCTCGTAGCCGGATACCGCAAGTGAGATGGGTGCGGACTCTCCCCGCCCCTTGATCTCAAACACCCTCTGCACAGCGGGCTCGTATAACGCGTTCGCGCATATCCCGTAGACGGTTTCGGTCGGGCAGATCACAACGCCGCCGTTCGTAACAAGTTTCGCTGCTATGCTAATATCCGCCTCCATCGAGGCGGTCATAGTATCATGCGCAGTCTGCTGGCGATTCCGATCGGTCTCTGTTTCGCTTGTATGATCATGCCGCGGCTGCGCCGCCGCCATGCAGGTTCGGTCAGCGTTTCGTTGGGGTCCCGGGTTCATGTCAATTCAGTTATCTGCGCTTGATTTTAGCGTTTCTGCGGTTGAGTGCGCATCCGTTCGTCCGCATCGATTGCCGCAACCAGGCACTGTCTGAAAATCAAGTGATTTATCACCGCGGAGGGCGCGGAGGAACGCAAGAGTTTCGAGACCGTTTTCAACCCTCTGCGTGGCTCTGCGCACTCTGCGGTAGAATCTAAGGGCATGGCGATAACACTCGGAAAAATCGGGTCTCTGGTATCTTGAGTTGCAGTAATCAACACTTATAAAGAGATTGCTCATTTTATCCAAATCGCCCCACTCCGATTCAGGAGGTTTTCCGGGAATTAGTCTATTTATAGGCAGTTTTTATCACGAATTTCACGAATAGACGAATTTCACGAATACTAAACCGGAATAAATTCGTGCCATTCGT
>JAGGRW010000083.1 GCA_021159385.1 Methanosarcinales archaeon | reverse complement strand
CTGGTGGGGTATTGTTGCTGCGAACACAATCGGTCCGGCGGTGGCATTTCTGTGGGCGAGGCTGTATCTGCGGAGTCTGATGAAGATGGCAGGAGAGTGAGGTGAGGGAATGAAGGGGAGGGCGAAGGGTTTGAGGTGAAGGGGCGTTCACGCATTCGCAGGACGATAACTGATTTAAGCGAGTCCCGCCCACGCTATCTTATGGAAAAGGTGCGCAGACAAACCCCGGTTCCGGAACTGGTCATCGGAGTGCGGAATCTCGCCCTCCTCTCGGCATGTAAAGACCACGCCGACGCGGTCTATTTCTCGCTGGACAGGTTCAGCCTCAGGGCAAGGGCGCAGGAGATCACCAGAAGCAATCTAGACGATTTTGTAGAGCGGGCGTTGGGTTACGGGCTGCGAGCGTATCTGGCTGTCAATACTGTGATCTACCCGGAGGATCTGCCTGACGTTGCGGACGTTATCGTTGCAGCGGAGAGCGCTGGCGTGGACGCTATCATCGCGTGGGATCCTGCCGTGATATGTGCGGCACTGGACAGCGGTCTTCGGGTGCACATATCCACGCAGGCGAACGTGTCCAACGGAAGAGCCGCCGAATTCTACGAAACGCTTGGCGCAAGCCGGGTGATACTGTCACGGGAGCTTAACATTGCCCAGATCAGGGAGATCAGGGAGCATACTAAAATAGAGCTTGAAATCTTTGTGCACGGCGCTATGTGTCAGGCGGTGTCTGGTCGCTGCTACCTTTCGGCATATCTGCTTGGACGGTCTGCCAACTGCGGCGACTGCGCCCAGCCGTGCCGGTGGCAGTGGACGCTGCACGGCGAGGACGGGAGCGAGGTGGAACTTGGCGGAAAGTACCTGTTGAGCGCAAAAGACCTCTGCATGATAGAACATCTGCCAGAACTGATAGGTACTGGCGTTTGTGCCTTCAAAGTGGAAGGCAGGCTGCGAAATGCCGGCTACACCGCGGCTGTGTCCGGATGCTACCGCGAAGCGCTGAACGCCTGCCGTGACGGTTCATACGCGCCGGATCAGGCGCAGGGATTGAAGAGACGGCTGGAGCTTGAGTATAACCGGGGATTTTCAACAGGCTTCTACTTCGGGGTGCCTGGTCCCGAGGGCGTGGGCTACGAGTCGGATATGAATGCCTCGCCGGTACGCAGGCAGGCGGTTGGCATCGTTCTCAACTACTTCCCGCGAAGGTGCGCCGCGGCTGTGCAGCTGCTCGAACAGGGTCTTGCTGTGGGGGACAGGATCGCAATTGAGGGCGCGACCACGTACATCGAGCAGGAGGTCGAATCGCTGATTGTGGATGGAACGCCGGTGTCTGAAGCGGGAAGAGGTGGAGAGGTGGGCTTGGGCGTGCGGGGCAGGGTCAGGGAGAATGACCGTGTGTTCAGGGTGGAACAGCCGCCCGCTCGTGGTTGTTCAAACTACCAAAAATTACCAAAAACTACCAAATTGGTAGAAAAGTTTATAGATTGGTAAGTTCTCTACCTGACTATGAAAGTTCCGGAGAAACCAAAGAACTTACGTGATATTCTTGAAAAAAATAGTTGGCAGGTTTTTAAGTTATTAAACGATGAAACGGTCTACGATTTTGTCATAAAGTGTAATCAAGACTATATTCATTGGGATAAACTCCGCTATAAAGAGATACCTAACAAAATAAATCCAGAATATATATGGGCTCTTATTAAGATATTTCGCTCACAGCAGTTTAAACAAATTAAATTTAATGATTGGATATTTAAATATCTTCTTTTGAATGATGCCCAGAAAAAACTACATCTTATGGATAAAGGAACAGCAGGTCACTTAGAAACCGGTTTGGAATCTGTAAATACAGCGGGGCGCAATCGGTATGTCATCAGTTCATTGATGGAGGAAGCTATTGCTTCAAGTCAGTTGGAGGGGGCTACCACGACCAGAAAAATCGCAAAAGAGATATTACGCCAAAAGAAAAAGCCCAGAAACTATTCCGAGCAGATGATTGTCAATGGCTATGAAACCATACAAAAAATGACAAAAATGAACGATAGAACCTTAACACCTGAAATAATTCTTGAATTGCATAAGAATATTACAAAAGACAGTCTCAAAGACAAAAATGATGAAGGTCGCTTCAGAGATAATAATGAAATTGTTGTTGGAGACCCTCTGGAATACGGGAAGATTTACCACATCCCTCCCGATTATAAAAAAATAAATGGTTTGATAGAAGAGTTTTGTGAATTTGCGAGTAATGATGACGGGGAGTTTATTCATCCAGTGATCAAGGGGATTATTCTTCATTTTCTTATTGGTTATATTCATCCGTTCAATGACGGTAACGGAAGAACTGCGAGAACGATCTTTTACTGGTATATGCTCTCAAGAGGATACTGGTTATTCGAATATATGTCGATTTCCAGGATTATTTTACGATCGAAAACGAAATATGGGCTGGCATATCTTCATACTGAGACGGATGAGAATGATCTTACGTATTTTATCAATTACAACTTGAATACGATTGAGGAAGCACTTTATGATATGGAAGCTTATATTAATAAAAAACAAAAAGAATATTCAGAAGCTCTTAACCTAATTAAAAGTATTAAAAATATAAATTTGCGTCAGGCAGAAATACTTAAGGAATTCATGAGGAATCCAGAGAAAAATTTTGTCATCAAGGAAATAATGACAACCTATAACGTAGCTTATGATAGCGCACGTAATGACCTCTTGCATTTGACTGAGTTGGGGTATTTAGAAAAGATTAAAATTAAAAATAAATTCATCTTTGGACTATCAAAACACGACATCAATAGATAATTTAATAAATATTCTTCCTTCATAAATTATATGATGAACTATTGATTGCATTATACGATTC
>JAGGRW010000113.1 GCA_021159385.1 Methanosarcinales archaeon | reverse complement strand
GGCGTTCAGCTCACGGGGGTTCAGAAGGTGCTGGACGACCTCCAGGCTGCCATTGTAGAAGGCAAGCTTGACACGCGCGGCGACGCCAGCGGGTTTAAGGGCGAGATCGCCGGCATGGTGGACGGCATTAACGGGGTCATCGATGCAATGGTGGGTCCCATCAACGTGACCGCCGAGTACGTGGACAGGATCAGCAAGGGAGACATCCCTGAGACGATCACTGATGAGTACAAAGGCGATTTCAACGAGGTCAAGAACAACCTGAACGTCTGTATCGATGCCTTAAACGGTATGCTGGCTGAGACCGGCATGGTAGGCGATGCCGCAGTTGAAGGCAAGCTTGATACCAGAGGCGATGCCACCAAGTTCGGCGGAGACTTCGGCAAGCTTGTACAGGGAATAAACAATACTCTCGATGCGGTCATCGGCCCGTTGAATGTAACCGCCGAGTATGTGGATCGTATTTCAAAGGGAGACATCCCTGAGACGATCACGGACGAGTACAAGGGTGACTTCAACGAGGTCAAGAACAACCTGAACGTCTGCATCGGAGCGATCAACGCGCTCGTGGAGGATGCAGGAGTGCTTGCAGAGGCTGGAGCCGATGGTAAACTCGATGTCCGTGTCGATGCATCCAAACACGGCGGAGACTTCCGCAGGATCATCGAGGGTGTAAACGAGCTCCTCGATGCGGTTGTCGAACCGATCAATGAGGTCGTGCGCATCGTGAACACTTATAGCGAAGGAGAACTCGATGCGAGAGTGGAGATCGATGCCCAGGGAGAGTTCAAGGCACTTGGCGAGACGCTCGATCAGTTCGGTGAAGACCTGCAGGCGATCGTTGCGGAAGCTGGAAGGCTTGCAGGAAAGGCTGCCGATGGGGACCTGACCGTTAAGGCAGAGATTGATGTCAAGGGCGAGTTCAATGATCTTGTGAATTCTGTGGATGCGCTGATCGGCGTACTGTCCGGTGCCGTCGTGGACGCAAGGGGCGTTGGCGAGAAGGTTCTTGGCACAGCGCAGGGACTCTCCTCTGCGGCAGAGGAGATGAACGCGGGGATGGAGCAGCTTGCATCAGCATCCCAGCAGGTTGCAGAGGGCTCACAGAAACTCGCGGAACTGGCACAGGGAACCTCTAAGAACGTTGGGGATGTAGCAGCAGAGATCGACCAGACCGCTGCAAACGTAGGAAAATCATCCGAGAAAGGAGAGGAGGCTGTCCGGATATCGCACGAAGTCCAGGAGGCTGCCCAGAATGCACTCGAAGGTCTGGCGTCCATCCAGGAAGGAATCGCGAAGACGTCCGAAACCGTAACTGAAATGAACACCGCGATCGAGCGGGTCGGTGAGATGGGAGATGTCATCACCGATGTGGCAGGACAGACCAATATGCTGGGCTTGAACGCTGCGATTGAGGCTGCAAGAGCAGGCGAAGCAGGTAGGGGCTTTGCTGTTGTTGCCGATGCCGTAAAGAACCTTGCAGAGAAGGTCAAGGGCGCGGCTGGCGAGTCAGGTGTTGCGATCGGCCACATACAGGAGTCGGGCGAGAATGCGATCTCAGCAACCAGCACGGCTGTTGAAGAAGCGACCAGAGGTGGAGAAGTCCTGCACACCGCAGTGGATGGCGTTGACAAATCCGTGGGAGCGATGGATGAGGTCAATGTTATGATGCAGGAGATCAATGAGGGCACCCAACACATAGCTGAAATCATGAAGACGGTCGTTGCCAATATGGACGAGGTTGCGAGCATATCAGAGGAGAGCGCATCCGCATCCGAAGAGAGTTCCTCTGCGGTGGAGCAGCAGACATCTGCGATACAGGAACTGACAGCCGAGACACAGGGACTCACCGAGACCGCACAGGAACTGATGGACAATCTCAGCAGGTTCACGGTGAGGGAAGCTGAGGCTGTGGCATAGGAGGACCGGATCATGGAAGTTATGGACAGAGTTGACGCCCCTGTACAGGAGATTGATACGGGCAGCAGGCAAACCGCAGATACCCTGAACAGGATCGCTGTCAACATGGACGAGTTTACAAGCATATCCGAAAAACGTGCATCCGCTGCCGAAGCGAGTTCCTCTGCGATACGGCAGCAGGCATCTACGATACAGGAACTGACAGCCGATATCCAGGAGCTTACTGGCACAGCACAGGAACTGGTGGATGAACTGGGCAGGTTCAAGCTGCGAGATGGTGCATAAGGAGGATTCGGATCATGGACGAAACATCATCGGATGAATCGATACTCGTTGTATTCACGCTCGCTGACGGGCTCTACGGTGTCAATGTTAGCCAGGTGCGCGAGATAACAAGCATGCGCGAGACAACGCCTGTTCCGAACTCGCCGTACTATGTGGATGGGGTCACCAATCTCAGGGGTCAGGTCACAACAGTGACCGACCTTCGGAGGAGATTCGGACTTGATGAGAAGGAGCGGGATGATAACACACGGATCATCATCGTTGAGCCGGATAATATACCTATTGGTATGGTCGTTGATTCGGTGAGCGAGGTTCTGCGAATATCAACAAAGGAGATCGAGCCTGTGCCCGATCTTGTGGTTGAGTCGGATGGCGGTGGTATCGATTCCGACTATGTGAAGGGCGTCGGCAAGCTGAATGATGGTAAACTGCTGATCCTCCTGGATCTCGAGAAGGTGCTGACGGCATCGTAGGGACGGTTTGAGCCCGCGGATCCAGGGCAGGGGTTCCGCGGGATTTTTATTTTTTTGTAGTCCGGATTCGTGCTCTGATATGCTTTACCAAAAATTGACACCGTTCGAATGGCTGCGCCGCTCATGGTGCAGACACGAACAGAACAAACACTACAAAATGACATGAATGTTTGTCATGCGTTCAGTCACTACAAAAATCATCCAGATCGAATACAAAAAACCC
>JAGGRW010000162.1 GCA_021159385.1 Methanosarcinales archaeon | reverse complement strand
ACCGCTCAACGTCGCGTGATTGAACCTCGACGCAGGCGAGATGACCACACTCCCGGACACGAACCCGGACGCCGTGCAGACCGTGCGCGTGGAGTATCGATTCCGCCTTCTCGATTCTGGCGAGTTTCCGGATCGTGATCCCTGTTCCCGTGGGGATTCTCGTTGCGAGACATGATTCGGATGGTGCATCCGCAATAGACAACCCCAAATGAATGGCGATCTCTCGTATCTCTGATTTTGTCAATCCGAAATCGACAAACGGTGTTACAACTCCTGCTTCCTTGATTGCGGCATAGCCTGGTCTCTCGCTCGCCATGTCTGTCAGATTCGTCCCGTCTGCAATCGTCCTGATCCCCTCCCTGGCTGCTATTTCCATCAATCCGGAGACCAGATGCTTTTTGCAGTGATAGCACCGGTTATGCGGATTTTCTGCGAACTCTCTTTGGTCCAGCACATCGAATCTGAAGACCCTGTGCGCAATCCCGATCTCGCCCGCCATCCGCGTCGCATGTACAAGCCCGCGTTCCCCAAGAAGCTCCGAATCCGCGGTAACAGCAAGCACTCTTGCGCCGCTCTCCCGCGCAAGAGTTGCAAGAACCGAGCTGTCAACACCGCCAGAGAACGCAACGAGGACGCTTCCGCACTCCGCAATCGCATCGATTACGCGCAACATCTTCCGGAGTGCAGGCGTCTCACTTGTCTCGCTCGTTTCACTCGTCTCGCTCATGTTATGTGACGCGCCTGCCATGATGTTAGATGATGGCGCGCAATCGGCATGATCATTTCTACAGGCTGGCAAAGAAGGAAGGATACCGGTCAAGAGCAGCGTACAAGCTCAAACAGATCGATTCCCGGTTCCGTATCATCAGACGCGGCGATGTTGTCGTCGATCTGGGAGCAGCTCCAGGCGGCTGGCTGCAGGTTGCAAAGGAACTCTCCGGAGGAACGGTCGTGGGCATCGATCTCCAGCCGATCCGCAGTATCGACGGCGTTACCACTCTTGCAGCCGACGTCACAGCCGACGGCACGATCGACGCGATCAGGGAACTGATCGGGGGTGAGGGTGGGAACGGGCATGGGCGCGCAAACGTCGTTCTCTCTGACGCCGCGCCCAACCTTTCCGGCGACTGGAGTTACGATCACGCAAGGTCGATCGATCTGGCTGAACACGCGCTCTCCTGCGCAGAGCAGATCTTAACGCCGGGCGGCAATTTCGTTGTCAAGGTCTTTCAGGGCGATCTCTTTCACGGGTACCTGCAGAGGGTGCGCTCAGTCTTCGGGACCGTGCGTGCGCATTCGCCGGCGGCGTCGCGCAAGGTGAGCGCGGAGACGTATATCATTGCCAAGAAGTTTCGCAGGGCACGCCGCAACCTTTAAATTCATGCGTTCAAGATGGAGAAACGTGAGAAGCATCTCAAAAATGGAAGGTACCATGTCTCTTGAACCACTCAAACAACTGGCACTCGCAGGCGACATCGGATCAAGCGTCGCCATATCCTCTGCTAAATTTGCGCAACGCCTCAAAACAAGCCCGCAAACTGCGTCTCGAAAACTCCAGGCTCTCGAAGAGGAGAATCTGATCACAAGAAAGGTGCTTTCGAATGGACAGGAGGTGACGATCACCGAAGAGGGGATGCTCGCACTCTGGAAGGAGTACCGGGAGTACCAGCAGATATTCGGAGAGATTGAGGATCTGCGATTGACAGGACTCGTCTGCACCGGACTCGGCGAAGGGCGATATTATGTCATGCTTGAAGGTTATCTGCGACAGTTCGAGCAGAAACTCGGGTTTACACCATATCCCGGTACACTGAACATCGAGCTGAGCCCTCACAGCATAACTACGAGAAAAAAGCTACAGATTACCGATAACATCCCACTGATCGGTTTTGAGGATGGAGAGAGGACGTTTGGGTCGGTTAAGTGCTTCAGAGCAAGAATTAACGATCTGCATGGCGCAATCATCATCCCGAACCGGAAAAACTATCCCGACAACGTAGTCGAGATCGTAGCACCGGTCAATCTCAGGGAACACCTCTCTGTCAGCGACGGCAGCGAGGTCGAGGTGGTGCTATGCAGGGCGTAGTGCAGGACACAGCGCTGGCACGCGCAATCGATGCTGTGCGAAGGAACCGGATGGTGCTCCTGTACGACGCAGCCGACCGAGAGGGTGAGACCGATCTGATGCTGCCTGCAAAGTCGATCAGCGCGCGTGACATTGCGCTGATGAGAACAGAGGGTGGCGGACTTATCTGCACTGTGATTCCCAGTCTTGCTGCCGAGCGTCTCGGACTTCCGTTTATGGCTGATATCCTGAGGCGTCTGCCGGATCTGGCTCATCTCGCTGAGGGAAACCTGCCTTATGACTCTCGCTCATCGTTTTCTCTCTGGGTGAACCACGTAAACACGTTTACAGGAATAACAGATCGGGATCGTGCGTTCACCATGCGGAAACTGGATGAAACCGTGGAATCTGTTCTTCTCGGAGACGAAATCGATTTTTCGAGAGAGTTCCGATCCCCGGGTCACGTCGCGGTACTGCGTGGTGCGAAAAACCTGCTGGATGAGCGCAGAGGCCAGACCGAGCTCTCGATAGCGCTCGCGGAGCTTGCCAACGTCAATCCTGTCCTCTGCATCTGCGAGATGCTCGATTCAGAGACTGGATATGCGTTAGGGCGGGAAGATGCGAAGAGATACGCGCTGGAGAACGATATGGTCTTCATCGACGGGGAAGAGGTTGTATCAGGGTACGAGGCGCATGAGGGACACAAGGGGCACGATGGATACGACTGAGGAAAAAAGTAAAAAACGATTTTTTCACAAAAAATCGAGTAAGAAATGCCCTTCGGGTCGGAGACCAGTTTTTGATCAAACTTTTGTGAAAAGTTTGCGAGTAAGAAATGCC
>JAGGRW010000032.1 GCA_021159385.1 Methanosarcinales archaeon | reverse complement strand
ATCTCGTGAGCGTCAGCTAACTCACCATAATCAAGAATCCGCGCAGCATCATCCTTTTTCGATCATGTCCATCACAATCCGATAAACCCTCCCGGTCATGTACAAACTACTTCTTTCGTGCGAGAATCGTGCATGACCTGTCTCGTTTCCTCGTAACTCAACAATCCCGACTGTCGCGCTCTTGCAACGATGCCAGCCATACCATGGACTTCGATATCGTAGAGCGGAAAAGGCACCAGGATGACTTCACCCCTCATCATAGAACGGTTCCCCATCGGAAAGCGTGCAAGTGTCCTCTTCGGGATCTTTCAGGAAATCGAGGTTGTGGTTGGTGGCTGCTGCCTGAAGCCATTCAGTCTCGCTTATGTCAGAGTCTTCGGGCAGCAGGTGACTTACGCGAACGGCTTTTACAATCGCATCTCTGTCAATCTCGTAACGCCACTCTTCGATGATCGCTTCCCAAGCCACGCCGCTCTCAACCTGTTCCAGCACATCCGCGACCAGGATGCGTGCGTGCGCGAAAGGTCGGCTCGCCATGGCGGATGGCGGGGGCGGATGCGATGTGTCGGGCAGAGGTTTTGGTTTCCATCGTTTTTTCACCTGATGTAGTCTGGTTCGCTTCTGCGACTGTCACTCCGGATAGCATTAAGTCTTATGAGTCGTGCCGAAATAAGGTTCATCATTTTCTCATACTGCGCTGTCTTGATGTACACGATCACAAATCTCCGGTGTCCAATGCATAAATCAATTTTTGGCAGAGTCTGGAACTTATCCAGATGTCCTTACGCTTCTTTATTTCCCCAAGGCACTCTTTCAGTTGAGATCTGGAGAGCAATTCCCTTTGATACAGTTCTATCAGAACCCCCAACGTTCCTTTTACGGTCGTAGCAGCCGACTTTTTCCGGGCATTCCAAAGATTCGTCTCTGCCACCTGACGGGCATCGAAGTCATCAATGAAAAGATAATCGGCAGAAATCTGTAAAGCCAGTCTTATCGTCTCCAATTCGCCCCGATGCAATTCAGAAGGTGTGTCCAGCGGGACTTCTTCAATTTCACCTGACCGGAAAATTACAATCTCCCCGCTCCGACAGAATTTACCTACTTCTATTGCATCTCTGGCTCCAATGACCAAGCCTGATGTCACCACCTCATGATACACCGTTTCCGATATGATGAACGTGGGATAAATCGAAAACACCCTGCAGAGAACTCTGAGCTTTGCCAGTGCCATCAAGGGACCTGAGTCGGAGATGGCAGTTATTTTTGCCATTTTCACAGGTTAACTGCAACTTCCGGAGTTATCCTGGATTTGACGAGTGATTCATCGTATATGGGTTCTAATCCGTGGGCATAAGCAATAGATATCATTTCCCTGATAGAAATGCCTGCCAGCTCGGCAGTTTTTGCCAGAGACACGCCGCCTTTCTTGTATCTCTTTATTGCCCTCTCTATCCTGAACTGCTTCAACCCCAATTTCAGGATTTCGCATAAGGACGATTCCTCCACAGGCAGCGTCTCTGCCAGATAGTCCGGTAATCGGAGTGTGACCGTTTTCATGGTTTCTGATCTGTTTTGGAGCGGTATAAATTTATTGCGTTGTGGGGCTCCGGGATGATATTATCTGACCGGGATCTTGGAATCGATCTTGATTGAGACCACGGGTCGTACCATGGTCGCTCAAAAGATCATCGAACGGAAAGGGCACAAAGGACGACTTTACCCCTCATCATAGAACGGTCTCCCGTCGGAAAGCGTGCAAGTGTCCTCTTCGGGATCTTTCAGGAAATCGAGGTTGGGGTTGGCGGCTGCTGCCTGGAGCCATTCAGTCTCGCTTATGTCAGAGTCTTCGGGCAGCAGGTGACTTACGCGAACGGCTTTTACAATCGCATCTCTGTCAATCTCGTAACGCCACTCTTCGATGATCGCTTCCCAAGCCACGCCGCTCTCAACCTGTTCCAGCACATCCGCGACCAGGATGCGTGCGTGCGCGAAATGTCGGCTCGCCATGGCGGATGGCGGGGGCGGATGCGATGTGTCGGGCTGATGTTGTTGTTTCCATGAATTGCCTCCTGATTGGCTCACTCATGATAGGTCAAAGTCCCAATGTGATCCGCAATCGCTCTTCTATTTCATCCATTGCATCCCGATCCAGTTCCCCCAAAACACGCAATACAAGCGACTTATCAAGTAACGCCAACTTGTGCGTCCGGAATACCGAGCGATATTTCAAACCCGTCCCCGGAAAGGAAGAATGCCCCGGTTCAAGGATGAAATCAGTCGGGAGCAATTCTGCAGGAATCGATGATGAGATAAAAAGACAGAGAACATCGTCCAGTCTGCGCATCAGGTGGTCAGGCGTAAGCACCACCGCTGGACGGACTTTTGTGTTGCTAAGGTCAGTAAACGGGTAGCGGACGAGAACTATGCTGCCTCGCCTTACGATTCGCTGAGCCATTTGACTGCCTCACCATCCTCACTGGAATAAACATCCTCGCAACTGGCATCCAGCCAGTCGAAGCTCCCGGATTCCATGACAAGCCGCATAAGTTCTTGAGTGGAGATCTCGTCAGTCAGAACCGAGATATTCCGCAACCCCCGCCGCGCTATCACGAAAGCCGCGAAGGCCTCGACTTCCGCACGTTCCTGAGGTGCCATATTATCGAGTAATTGTGAGAGCCTTTTTGATACGGGCATGATTCACCTCTCTATCATTATTTCCTAAATAATGTACCTTTGCGCCACAATGGTTTAAAGTCCACTTTTGACCTTCATGCTTTGCCAGCGCCATCGAGGGACACGAGCCATGCGGACTGCTTCGGCAATCGCGTCGCTTGTCGATCTTGTAACGTCACTTCGATGATCGCATCCCACGCCATGCCGCTCTCAACCTGTTCCAGCACGTCCGCGACTAGGATGCG
>JAGGRW010000146.1 GCA_021159385.1 Methanosarcinales archaeon | reverse complement strand
GTGTTCGGGTATCATGGGCATGTTTGGTATTTCATTATATTTTCACATAACTACAATAATTCTTATGCTCGTCTGACCCGCATAATCGCAAACACGGCAGCGAGAAACCCAACCAACACGCAAACCGACCCCACACTGGCTTTTTTATCTGTTTCGGTGATGGCATCGGCATCCGCGGGAGCCGCTGTTGTGACCGCCGGTTGATCCGGTGTATCAATCGTTTGCACGGAGTGCACTACTTGATTTACCGTAACTGTGCCCCCTTCTGACATGGCAGTCCCGCAATAGTCATGCGTATCCACAAAGTGCGCAACAGCGGGCGGCAGTTCGACAGAACCTGTCGAGTTTATCTTCATGCTGTAGTCGAATCTCTGACTCTCGCCTGCCCTCAACACCATATCAACGCCAGGAACGCCATCTGTAAGCAGAGCATCAGGGGGAATCCGATCGGTCACATCAACGCTCGCCAGCACATTTCCGGTGTTCGCAACCTCGATTGTGACGGTCACGATTCCACCCTCAACGATGGTTTTCGGGGCAACGGTCTTTGATAACTCGATCTTCGGACCGTACACAGCGATGCATGGTGAATCCGACTGCGCAGAATACGTCTCGCCATTTTTAGTCCACTCCGCAATCGCAGCCGGGATGACATACCCCGCCTCGCTTGGCTGCACGGGCTTCAACTGGTATGTAAAACTCCTGCACTCGCCGGCTCCGAGATCCAGTTCCCGGACAAGGGACGAGTTCTCCACCGGTTCAAATTCGGACGGCAATGTGTCGCGTACCGCGATCGAGTTGATCGGACGTGTGCCGTCATTTCTGAGCGATATCGTGACTGTGGCAATCTCATCGATATATATGTTCTCATTTATCGACTTTGAGATACTGAACATGCTACGCACCTTCACAGGATACGACTCAGAATAAGAATATTTCACGCCCCGCACATCATGGCACTCGATCTTTACTGCTATGTTAAATACCGTATCCTCGATCACAGAGGGTGCCTCGAATCGGAGTGTGATCGGATCGAGCGCTGGTGTGTCGGTATCGCCGTCCACACGTTTCCCCCTTTCGAGATTATGGCAATGATGATGTGCTTTTCCACCAATCATTTCGAGACCGTCCGCATCCACATCGATATCTACGTCGTGTGCCTCGGAATCTCCAGTGTTCTGGATTACGAGATCCACTTCAATACCGGAGGAGTGGGCAGGGTACTCGTCCTTATCGGTCTCGAACTCCACATCAAAACGCGGTATGCCTATCGGTTCCATCTTGATCTTTACCCACGGCTCCTCTGGCAGATCCGTTGTCCAATCCGAAGGCAGCACTGAGAATTCGAGAGCCGTGATCCTGATCTCGTCATTATAGATGTAATCCTCACCTTCCACAAGCGTCTGATCTGTGGTGGGACTGCCGTTCTCATACAACCTTATCCCGACGAACCGGGTCTCGTTTCGGTCGGATCTCGGAAAATTATAGACCTTCACGGTGTAATTGCCATTCGAGATCGTTTCATCCAGATGGAGTTCCTTTGAGTTGCCACATGCCCATTCCAGATCGTCCTCGTCGTAAGCAGAGGCGACGTTTGTGCACAGGAGGATTGCCAACAGAAGGTACAGAAGCATCTTCATACACATCAACCGTATCAACTTCTTCTGATCTGGAGTAGCGCAAAGACCGCAGCAATGAACCCGATCAGTGTGTGTAGCTGTGTGATGCCCTGCCCCAAACCATTATTCCCGGTAGAATTTTCCGAGAGTGTTGGGTCTGTGTGAAATATGCTGCTCTTTGGCGTGTTTTTGATGGCTGGTTTTGGATTGCCGGTTGATCGGGTCGAGGTTGTAGCGGGCGTAGAAGTGGTTTGAACCGGGGTCGGAGTTTCGTCAGACAACAAAATTATATCCTCTTCTGTATGCGTATCAACATACAGTGTCACTGCCTCTTCGCCTGTTATGTAATTTCTAACGATCTTTTCGTAATCTTCCCCGGTTCCCGGATCGAACCATTCGATCTTGAACGAATGCAACTCCTCTTCGTCCTCTTCGAACTCGTACTCGCCATAATCACCTACGCTGCCAGAAGAGATGCTTTTGTATTTCCAGTACACTCCATCGATATAGAGATAAACATCATCCAGATCGTCGTCGTCAAGGTTTTTCACATACACGTGGGCACTGAGCTTATCATCATCTTCGGTATGTTCGTCGGTCATAAGAGTCACAGCAGTTTTACCCGACACGCTGTATTCTTTGGTTTTTACATAATCTTCATTGGTGTCGTGATCGTGCCATTCGATCGTGAATGTGTGACGCCCTTCGGTCAGTCTACGACCATCACAATATTCCACGTTATCGCCGTCACTGATTTCGTCTTGCTTTTCGAAATCCCCATCGATAGATAGCTTGACGAAGAGATCATCATCATCACGATTTTCAACAAAAATGGTAACCTTGGCGTCCGATGTATCAGGTGTTGAAGTATTGGAATCCGTAGAATTGTCCGGATTGGTAGAATTACCAGAATCTGTTGAATTACCAGAATCCGGGAGATCGTCAAAAGATGAGGGATCGCCGATATTTACGATGTCGTTCTCCCATTTCGCAGTTATCTCTTCAGTTGACCCATCCCAGAGTCTCCCATTATAGAAGTCTGTTATGGGCTTGTATAGTAGGTCTGGGTTGGATATATTCAAGACACTGCGAGTTCCATCTGACCCAATCACATCAAAACCGATCGTTGCCAGACTCCCCGAACCGCTTACCCCACCCCCACTGATATCAAATGTCACCTTTATGATGCCGATGCCCTGGTTTTTATCACTACGCTTATCCGTAAACCCTACGTTCATAGTCCCCATGTCCCCAGCCGTAACATCGGTTACGTCCACAACATTCGGATCAAAGAGAAGATGGAAATCCCCGGAATCCAGTTCGTAAACGTCTTTAATCTTTATTTCAACATCGAATGTGTCGCTGAGTACGCACTCAGGGGCATCGACACTGACTATCGCCTCCGCCGCCGTAAGGAT
>JAGGRW010000151.1 GCA_021159385.1 Methanosarcinales archaeon | reverse complement strand
CGTTACGTTTTTCATCAGGCAGCGATCCCATCAGTGCCTCGCTCGATAAAGGATCCTGCGAAGACGAATGAAGTGAACATAAGCGGAACGTTAAACGTCTTGATCGCCGCTGCGGATAACAACGTTACGAAAGTGGTGTACGCATCCTCTTCATCGGTCTACGGTGACACCCCGGTTCTGCCAAAGGAAGAATCGATGGTACCAAATCCGCTTTCGCCTTACGCAGTATCCAAGCTGGCAGGCGAGTACTATTGTAAGGTTTTCACAGAGATCCACGGGCTGAAAACCACCTCGCTCAGATATTTCAACGTTTACGGTCCAAGACAGGATCCATCATCAGAATACGCCGCGGTGATACCGAAGTTCATAACAAAGGCGCTTAATCGAGAATCACCGATCATCTACGGAGATGGCGAGCAGACACGGGATTTTACCTTTGTAAGAGACGTTGTCAGCGCAAATATTCTGGCTGCAAAGAGCAGCGAGACCGGGATATTCAACATCGGTGGCGGGAAGCGGATAAGCATCAACGAACTTGCGGAAACGATCATAAAAGCATCAGGCACGGGAACCGACCCCGGTCTGACGTATATGGAACCAAGAGATGGGGATGTCAAGCATTCGCTCGCTGATATACACAGGGCTGAGTCGATCATCGGGTATAAGCCCTCGTACACGCTGGACGATGGACTGAAAGAGACGATCAGGTGGTTTTCAAATGGATCACAGATTGGACGATAAAACCGTATGAGGCTAACCGCCTTATGAAGCAGTATGGAAAGAAGGGAAGCAAAGAAAAAGGAATAGGTATTTAATATGCTAAAGGTCAATGAGATTATTTGGAAAGAAACCTTCGTTGAGAAAATAGAAAACAAACATCACGTGACCACGTTCGAAGTGGAGGAAATTCTGTATGGTATGAATAAAGTTTATCGTATCGCAAAAGGCGATGTACAGAGTGAAGATGTATATTTGGCGTTGGGGAAAACCAGCACAGGGCGATATCTTTCGGTGTTCTTCATTCTAAAAAAGAATCGCCGTGTATTACCGATTAGTGCACGTGATATGGACAACAAAGAAAGGAGGAAATATGGTAAATAAAAGAAAAGATATAATTCCAGAGCATTTCAATAGTGCTGAAGAGGCGGGCGAGTTTTGGGACTCCCACTCTGCTGCTGATTACTGGAATGAAATGGAAGAGGAGGAGATAGAATTTGATATCCGGAAACGCACATTTTTAGTGCCTGTGGATAGTCGGATTTACCGGCTTGCGAAGAAGCAAGCAGAGGCGAAACATAGTACAGTGGAGCGAATGATCAACACGTTATTGAATCGTGAACTCGTTAAAACAAAATAACAAGTTTCCATTATTTACAAATGGTAGGCAGATGTAATAGAACACAATAGCACGAATGACACCGATGGTGCGGAGAGTGGGGCTGGTCTTTATGTACAATGGAGGATAAATTAAAAAAGAGTAGTAGGGGTTTTCAAATGAACAATAACTTGAGCAACAAAACCGTATGCGTCGCCGGTCTCGGCTACGTCGGACTCCCGCTTGCACTCGCGTGTCTCCACGACACCTGACGACGATCGGCTTCGACGTAGATGCTGGCAAGATCCGGGAACTCGCAGGAGCGAATGACAACCGGAACATCGCATTCACAGACAACCCGGAAGAGATAAAAACCGCCGATTTTGTGATAATCGCAGTCCCAACCCCCGTCACAAAATCAAAAGACCCGGACGTATCCTACATTAAATCAGCAGCCAGAACCACCGGCACGGCGGCTGCGCCGTCAGTAATGTGTAACGGGTGAAGGGTGACATGTCACAGATTACAGATCACACATTACCGCCCGCAGGGCGTGAGGCTGCCGGCACGAAATGGAACTTCCACCGCTATTCTCCCGGACTGGTTGGCGGGCTACTCTCATCCCTGTTGACCCGTACTATCTCGTGCACAGGGATCACAGTTTTTGATCAAACTTTTGTGAAAAGTTTGCGAGTAAGAAATGCCCTCCGGGCGGGGTTTTGATTATGGGTCTTGCGTACAAGGAGAATGTGCCTGATACGCGGGAGTCGCCTGCGAGAGGGATTGTGGGGGGGCTCGCGGAGGAATTATCGAGAAATGGGATGTATCTGCCTTCGAGTTAGGGGTTGAAGGAGGGAAGATTAAGTTTATATATGGGGCGATAGATGATATTGGTAAGAGGTGATAAAGATGGAAGCGTATGAATATCTGTTGAAGCATTCGCAGGAATGGTCTGAGAAATATCCGGGGAAATACATAGCCGTTGTTAGAGATAAAGTCGTTGCAGCGAGCAGGAGTGCATTGGTTGCGTTTAAAGAGGCAAAGACCAAATTTCCGAGAGGAGATATTGCGATATTCTACATGCCAACCGATGAGGAGACTGTGACGCTGCTATGAAATTTCCATACGTTCGGGAGCGTGGTAAATTTCTGCCGATAATAACGATACCGCTTGAAGGGACGGAGGGTTGGGTAACATTTGATGCATTTGTGGACTCCGGTGCGAGTTATAGCATATTCCGGGCAGAAGTCGGGGACATACTGGGATTAGAGGCGGAAAAGGGCGAAAAGAGATATATTACGGTTGGTGATGGATCTCTTATGATCGTTTACATGTTTATGCTAAATATTCAAATTGTGGATGAGATATTTGAGGCGAGTATAGGATTTTCAAAACAACTTGGCATCGGATTTAATATTCTCGGAAGGAAGGACATATTTGAACGGTTTAGAGTTTGCTTTGATGAAAAGGATAGGATTGTTGAGTTTATATGAATGATGGAAAAGGAGATGGGGCTTTCTGGTGTGACTGGATTTTTGGGTGCAGGGGGCGTGGTTGTTGATGTGCGAGGGATGTTTGATGCGGGCTAGGTTGAGGGGAAGGGGTTTTGTTATCTGGGTTTGTGAATTATCAATTCCCGTGCAAAAGAGAGGTACGTGAACTGGATGAAACGATCTATCATGCCCGAACGCACCCCCGCCGACCTCGCACTCGTGATCCTCCT
>JAGGRW010000011.1 GCA_021159385.1 Methanosarcinales archaeon | reverse complement strand
CCGGACTTATGGATATGCCAGAAATCAATTTGTATTGAACTCCCACACCCATAACAGCATAAGAGAACCCCTTCTTCGCAGTCGAGTTCGATTTCGGAAAACTATCGTCTGCCTGCTCCTTCTCTGTAGGGATTGCAGAGCTTGTAGACTTTACTTTCTTATTACCCTTCTTAGAATTCTGTTTCTGTCGTTTATCAGCGTAATTCTCCTTATTTGAGGATATCATCCAGTGCCATCGAACGAGAACGTCGTTTCTTTGCCCTCTACGCTTTCATTGGTTATTACTACGATTTCATCCAGAATTTTGTTTACGGGCTCTCGATCATACCCGCGTTCTATCGTTTTGTAAGAAAAATGATGACCTATGCCCAATTTCTCCCGGAATAGGAGCAAAAGCCCTTCAGCCAGTCTATTTGATGCGTCCGCGTACGCCTGCAACAGCAGGGCTTTGGTGACGTCAGCCGGATCAGTTGGTGGTGCCTCCGGCGATGCTTCGCATTCTGCCGGGCCCCCGTTTTCTGGGGGGCGTTCTCTCTTTTATCCGTTTATCGGCTTCTTCGACAAGATCCCTTATGTTATCTAAATAGTTAGCCATCTCGTGTATCTGTGCCTGATCTTATGGTGCCCAGTTCGTTGTTACTGGCTCTTTACTCTCGTATTCGAATGTCCCATCCCGAATACTCTTGATGATTTTTTGGAGCTCTTCACCGCGCTGTTGAGGAGGCATGAAATGAGATCAACCGACAAGTATATAAACATAGCGGTACATACGCTCATCCAATGAACGACTTAACCACTGCTTTTGCAGTGACGGAGAGCGAAGGCACTGCTCAACCGAGGATATTCAAAGTATTCTGCAATATCGCGTGGGCGAAATCGTAGAGCGCGGTTGGGTAGGTTGGTTGAGTAATATTGTCCCAAGACCGGTCAGAATGATATAAAAATACCGCATGGCCCACACTACATGCACTTGAAATTTGACCTGCGACTCTTGCCGCCAGCAAGCCGACCACTCGCTGACCGTGAGCGGACAGGGGTTGTCGTCTGGTTCGATCGACTTTCCAGTCATGGGTTTGGTGAAGCAAAAAAAGAAGAAGCGTGGCGGGCAGCCCCGTGTTGGTTTGCGTGTCGGGCGGACACCTCGGCGTCCCGCTGGCAACCGCGATCTGCTGCCCGTCTGACACGCCCTCTCGATCGAATCCCGCCCCGCGGCATCCGCTGGCGCTCTTGATTCGTACAAACATATTTATACCTCACTGGCACAAGTCCAGTACATGGATGCTGCTGCGGTTGCTGAGCCAACCAATTACACGATACACCCGTTAGCCACTATCGGTGAGCGAGTGAGTGCTCTGGAGGGAACAATCGATAATCAGAATCGGATCTTCGATATGCTCCACGAAGGGCAGAAGAATCTAATGGTGAGTATTGCTGAACTTCGTGCTGATACGGACGGACGCATTGCCGCAATGGATGCCAGAATCAGCGAGCGCATCAACGAGATCAACGGTCGAATCAACGAGACCAACGAGCACATCAACGAGACCAACGAGCGCATCGCTGCGATGGAACTTGGGGTCAACGAGCGAATCGCTGCGATGGATGTTCGGCTGAACACAAAGATCGACTCCAACCTCAAGTGGATGCTCGGCGTCCAGATCGCGATGTGGGTGACGATCATCGTCGCTGTGCTGCTCTGATATCATCTGTTTTTCCGTGAAGCTCCTACAGTCGAGCGAGCAGTCTGTGTAGGATTGGATGAGGCAAAAAAGCGCAGCCGGATGGGCGGCTTCGCGTCTCGTGGTGCGACAGCCCGCCCGCGTACCACATCCGTTTTCACATCGAAACCAGCACCGAAAATCACGAATGGAAACGAATGCCGCGAATCGCACGAATCCGGGCGGGCGCTTCCCGTGCCCTATCGTCCGGCGGCGGCGTGCTCTCGCGTGTCCGTCCGTCGTGGATGCCCGCCGGGTCTGCCGCGATTGTTCGCTGCCGGCAGTGCCCGCCAACAGGTTGCACACCACAAATCAAGTCGTAGAATTCTTCCAATATTAGCCACATAATTCATTTCTTTAATAATATATTAAATTCCCCGACAGTGAGTCCAGCATCCTTTATCAACTCCCTTTCAGTCCCTTTAGCCACCATTTTATGATCCGGGATTACCAGTACAATGTCGTCTCTTGACATTACGATATGGCTACCTCGTTGTCGCTCTACTTGAAATCCAATTTTTCTGAAAACCTTGACCATCTGTTTACCCGATACGGGTAATAGTCTATTTCCGATCATACCGCCAGCTCAATGACATTGCTTCTTGGTTGCTGCCTCACAACTTTCACTGCTTTCTCATTCACCACCTCTAAATACAATTCGATGGCTTCTTGGATGTTTTCCAAAGCCTCTTCTCGTGTTTCACCTTGAGAGTGGCATCCCTTAAGCGCCGGACAATGCACGGAATATCTACCGTCTTCTTCCTGCTCCAATATAATTTCCAATCTCATTTTATCCTCTCATCTCTCTTTTTGTTATTGGCATGTCAGTGTTGTATCGCTTCTGCATGATCTTTCTAATACCTTTTCCCATCTAACATTCGAAAAGTGAATACCCGTCCCATGCGTTTATACTCCGCGGAAGCTGATCCAGTCGCTTCTCGTGAGCGGACACGGCATCTCATCCGATTCGATTGAGTCGCCGGTCATGGAATTCTCGTGTAAGCGAAAAAAGAAGAAGCGGGGCGGGCAGCCCCGTGTTGGGTTTGCGTGTCGGGCGGACACCTCGGCGTCCCGCTGGCAACATCGGGTCTGCTGCCCGTCTGACACGCCCTCTCGATCGCAACCGGACGGGCGGCTTCGCGTCTCGTTGTGTGGCAGTCCGCCCCGCCCGCGAACTCTCGCTGAATCATCAGAAGTCTCACCACACCAGCAGGTCACGCAGCACAAAGCTTATGACCGCCCGCGAAAGAAGTGGACTTGATGGAGAAAATGAAAGCTACGGTTTCCGGAAACATTCAGAACGTGGGCTACCGGGCAAAGGTCATCGGGATCGCAAAAGACTTCG
>JAGGRW010000126.1 GCA_021159385.1 Methanosarcinales archaeon | reverse complement strand
CGTCGTCTCAGACGAACCGTCTGATGCGCCCGCAACCAAGATCGCAGGCATCAGGATCCCACGCGGAAGACCCTACCTGACCGGCGTTGACATCACAGGTGCAGACCTTCTCCACACAATCGAGATCGTGCGCCAGAAAAAAATCTCGGGATATGCCAGGATCACGCTCGATCTCGGCAGGGATATCGCTGACGGATACCTCCTCTTTTGCCGGGGGGAGGTCCGGTCCGCGCTCTTTGAGTCGCGTTCTGAGACCGCGTACGGCGACGACGCGTTGATACGCTTGCACTCGCTCTTCGGATCCAGTGGAATCATGGATGTGAGTGTGCTTCCGGACGATACGATAAAAAGCGTAATTGAGAGCGCAACACCGATCAGCGGACCGGTTTCGGAAGTGATCAAGAGCGCACGCGCAAGAGTCATGTCGCGCAGGCAGGAAGCGCTGGATCACATCGGAATTCCCGCTGGCAGCATGACTACGAACATGCGGTCGCAGGACATCTATTCGTACGAGATCATGACGAGAAACATCGCCGAGCGAAAGACGAGCGGATACCTCTGGGCTTATGGCGACCATTCTGACCTCTGCGGCGCAGTAATCTTCGATCGCGGCTCGGCAAAGGGTGCTGCCTGCTACAATGGCGGGGGCGGGTGGCTCTTCGGAGATGAAGCGATGGATCGTCTGCGATCGATTCTCATGCACGAAGCTGTGATTGAGATGTACGAACTGCAACCAAACATTCAGGTGCCGGAGACCACTCTTCTGACCGTTGGCGAACCTGATCTTCCTGCAAATGGAGAAGGAATCTTCTCAGACGAGATACTGACTGAGATACAGAAGGCTGCAAAGTTCAGAGAGCGGTTTATGGGTCGGCGCGGCAGGTGAGTGACTGAAAGTCGGCGCGAAGTGTGATCGTCACCCTCACTCAACCCTCTTCTTAAGCTCATCCATCCGATCCCGAAGCCAGATCGCCCGCTCAAAATCGAGCCTGTCAGCGGCTTCCCTCATCTCCGCCGCAATCTCGATCAACAGATTCGGAATATCTCGTTTGGGGATATGCTTTGCGTCCTTTATCTCGACCTGCTTCTCCTTTATCGCCTTCACAATCGTCTCAGGAACGATTCCCAGCTCCTCGTTGTACGCCATCTGAAGTTTCCTGCGCCGCGCAGTCTCAGCGACTGCCGCTCGTATTGAATCGGTCTCCCTGTCAGCGTAGAGCACCACAAACGAGTTCATATTCCGTGCAGCCCGCCCTATCGTCTGCACAAGGCTTCTCGTGTCACGCAGGAAGCCCTCCTTGTCAGCATCAAGGATGCCGATGAATCCGACTTCAGGTATGTCAAGCCCTTCCCGCAGGAGGTTTATCCCGACGAGGACGTCAAACTTCCCCAATCGCAGTTCCCGTATGATCTCGCTCCGTTCAAGCGTTTTGATGTCGGAATGGAGGTATCTCGTCTTTATCCCGTGCTCAGCCAGATACTCTGTCAACTCTTCGGCAAGCCTCTTTGTAATCGTCGTAACCAGTACCCGATCACCGCGTTTTATGGTATTGTCGATCTCCTTTCGTATGTCATCGATCTGACCGGTCGCAGGTCGTACAAAGACATCCGGGTCAACGAGACCTGTCGGTCGTATGATCTGCTCAACCACCTGCTCCGACTCGTGCAGTTCGTAGTCCCCGGGCGTCGCCGACATGAAGATCACGGTATTTCTCAACATGTACTTCTCAAACTCGTCGAACTTCAGAGGGCGGTTGTCAAGAGCCGTTTGCAGCCTGAACCCGTAATCGACCAGATTCTTCTTCCGGGAGTGGTCTCCGTTGTACATTCCGTGTAGCTGCGGGATCGTCTGGTGGCTTTCGTCGATTACGATCAGAAAATCGTCCCCGAAATAATCAAGAAGCGAATACGGAGCAACTCCTACTTCTCTCCCGTCAAAGTGAAGCGAATAGTTTTCAATTCCCTTGCAGAACCCGGTCTCTTCGATCATCTCGATATCGTAGAGCGTTCTCTGCTTGAGCCTGTGAGCCTCGATCATTCCAAGATTCGGAAGATCTCTCTCGAGTTCCTCTTTAATCGATGCGATCGCACCCTTGATCTGATCTTCGGGAATTACAAAATGCCGTGCCGGGTAGATGAAGAAGTAGTCGATCCTCTCGATTACGTTTCCAGTGATCTTGTCGATCTCGGCGATCGTCTCGATCCGGTCTCCGAACATCTCCACACGCATCACGTTTCTGAAGTAGCCGGGGATGAAGTCGATCGTGTCGCCCCTGACCCTGAACCGCCCCGGCATAAGTTCCATATCGTTTCTCTCGAACTGAATCGAAACAAGTCGCCTCAATATCTCGTTTCTTGAAATCTCCTGACCAACCGTTAGCTCAAATCCCATCTCCCGGAAGTTCTCCGGGTTTCCGATGCCGTAGATGCACGAAACCGACGCAACGATGATCACGTCCTTTCTCGATGAGAGCGAGGCGGTTGCGGCAAGCCTCATCTGCTCGATCTTGGGATTGACCTGCGCATCCTTCTCGATGTACTGATCCTTCTGCGGAATGTAGGACTCTGGCTGGTAGAAGTCGTAATAGGAGACGAAATACTCAACGCGGTTCTCAGGGAAGAAATCTTTGAACTCATTGTAGAGCTGCGCTGCAAGTGTCTTGTTGTGAACGAGAACGAGCGTCGGCTTCTGTACCTCGTTTATGACGTTTGCAATCGTGAATGTCTTTCCGGAGCCGGTGACGCCGAGGAGCGTCTGAAAGTTGTAATTCTTTCTTATGCCTGCGACTAACTTCTCTATCGCTTCCGGCTGTGAACCTTTCGGATTGAAGTCTGACTTCAGTTTGAATTTCATTTTACTCTGTTTTACTTTGTCTCGTTTCGTCTCAACAGTTTCTTCTTGCGCAGCAGTCTGTGTAATGCTTTCCTTTTCTGACAGACGGTTGAATTCTGCGCGATTGGGTGGGGGGTGCGATTGTGTGTTCGGGGCTCCCGGTGCCAGAAGTCACTTTCACCCCGCGCTCTTGGAGAAGGGTTAAACCTACGGACGCCACAATAGTTCGAGTACCAGCAGACGATGACCTGTCCGAAACTGGAGGGAACTCGATGGAAGCCATGGATGATACACTCGCTCAAAGTGTAAT
>JAGGRW010000101.1 GCA_021159385.1 Methanosarcinales archaeon | reverse complement strand
AGCGATGCCGAAGGAAACACCGGATGGAACAACTCAACCGCGTACACGGCAACACCCCCCCACCTCCATCACATCAACGTGACACCGACCTCATACACGCTGAACATCAGCGAAGAAGCGAGGTTCTATGCCACAGGCTATGATCGATATAACAATTCGATCTCCGGGCTGACATTCCGCTGGTACCTCAACTCATCAGGTATCGGAATGCTCAACAGAACAGACGGTTCCGCTGTGAACTTCACTGCACTGCACGCAGGGATAACCGAGATATATGCGGTCAATGGCAGCATATCGAGCAACAAAACCTACACAGTAGAGATAACGGTAAATACCACACATGGCACTGGTTTTGTCACCAATGGAACAGGCAACGCCACATCAGGTAATTCGACCATGATCGTCAGCCTCGCCAACACCTCGGTCGTGGGCACGATCAATATCGTAGAGATCGATGACCCGCTCAACTGTACAGATGATAGTGGGAATAGAACGGGTCTTGGCACGGATGTCGAACTGATCAAGGGTGTGAACATCACTGTGGATGAGAGTATTGCAGAGGCGATGGCAATCGATGCAAGCAACAGCAGTTATGTGCACGTCAGGATAGGCTACAACGAATCAGAGCTCGGAGATATCGACGAAAGTACGCTCCATATCTACAAGTTCGAGAGCGGTCCGGGCTGGTTGAGGATGAATGAAACCGAGAATCCGAAATACTGCAGCAGCAATGGCAGAAACACAACCGCAAACTATGTCTGGGCTAATGTGACCAGTTGCAGCCCATTCGTGATGGCAAGCGACGGTCCATCAGCGACTTCGGACAGCACACCACCCGCGATTCAATCATGGTGGAACAACAGAACAGGGAACGATTCGCTCGATCTCTCGGTCAACACGACAGAACCTGTCGAATTCGGTGTCGTATTCAACCAGACAGGAAACATCACCTGGAACGCGACCGGTCATACCAATGTGACGAACACATCAGTCAATTCAGGAAATCAGACGTTTTCATGGGACGTACCTGGAAGTAACTACCTGAACGTCTCGATTACGAACGATAACGGAACATCAGAGACTCTGAGATGGAATATCACGGTGACAGCTCCTCCAACAGGTCCGGATCCGTCACAGGCTATGTTCGTGAACGAGACTGGCTGGTGGTTCGAGCACGGGCAGTTCAACCAGAGCAGTGCCCCGATCCAGTCAGCGGTCGATAACGCGACCGATGGCACATACATATTCGTGTACAACGGTAGTTACATCGAGAACGTGGTGATCGACAAATTGGTCACACTCGAAGGCGAGGGGATGGATGTGGTGGACGTATCACCGAAGATCAGTGGAAATATCTTCACAATTGAGAGTTCATGGGTCAATATCAGTAGTTTTACGATTAAAAGCAGTCTTAGTAGCGGGATATACCTCAATTCTGCTAACAACTGTAATATCTCATGGAACAACCTCTCAGACAACCACTACGGCATCCGTCTTGATGGCTCGAATTATAACAATATAAGCAACAACACAGCGAATAACAATAACGCTCGTGGCATATATCTTCATGATCACAGTGATAACAACACGGTAATCGATAATGTGGTGGAACACAACGATGTGTTTGGCATCTATATCGATGGTTGCAGCAATGGCAACACAGTGCAGACCAACGTTATTAAGGATAACAAATACGGGATAGAGGTGAACGGGGCTTACAGCAATTCAATATACAATAACTATATTCTTTTTAACGTTGAGTTCGACGCCATGGACCGGACCGGACAGAATGCATGGAACATCACCAAAACTCCCGGAAGAAACATCCTGAATGACTCATATCTCGGAGGAAACTACTACAGCGATTACACAGGAAGCGACAGCGACAGCGACGGTCTCGGCGACACCCCATTCATCATCGCAGACAAGGATACCGAGGATCACCACCCGCTCGTCTCAACGATCCGGGTCTCGGATCGGTGGAACAGCAAGACAGACGACAGCAATCTGACCCTGGCCGCAGATATTGGTGAGAGCATCGATTTCCGCATCGGGTACACCCAGGAAGGGGACATTACATGGAAGGTCACCGACCAAACGGAGCGGGAGAATCCATCATGCTCCGGCGCGACTCAGACATATTCATGGAGCAACCCCGGAACGAAGTATGTTGCTTGCTGGCTCACGAACGAGGAGAACGGGACATCGAACAAGACCGAATGGGTTGTGATCATGAGTACAGACGTTAAGGGGCAGGTGAAGGAAGATTCCGGTGATCCGCTCGTGTCGGATATCACATACTACGACACCAACGGAGAGACCGTGCTCCGGAGTGCACCATCAAGCAGCACATTCGATTTCACTGCCGTTCCTTTGTATGGCTATCTGGAGATCGATGCCTTTTCAACAAAGAACACATCCATACGATTCTGTATAAGCGGAAAGAGCACTAACGCAGTCATAACAATCAACGAAACGAAAGAGAACCCTGCGAGTTTCGAGTTCTCCGAGATTCCGGTCAAGTACATCAAGGCGAAGCCAGGTTCTCTTGCATATAACAGTAGCACCATAACGGTCAGGTACTCAGAGGATGAACTCGATGGTGTGAGTAAAGGCGCATTAACGATCTATAGAATGTGGGGCAGTGATTGGAGTCCTCTTGACACGCAGAGAGATCCCAAGAATAACACACTGACCGCACCCATCGTTGGAGATCCTGAGTGGTTCATGGTGGGAGCTCCCGCAGGCGTTGGAACGTGCACACAACTGAAGATCACAACAGACAAAGCCACGTATCTGCTCGATCCGTACTACTGGGTGTACGAGACACCGGATAGTTTATGGCCCCCCGACGGCTATTCCAGAACCGTAAACTTCACAGTCCTGCTCATGGACAACAGAGGATATCGGGCGGCGTCGGATGATGTACAGTACGAGGTTGAGAATGCCACAACGGTCATAGCGAGCGGCGATCTGGCGGACAGGGGCGATGGTCTGTACACGGCGAGTTTCGATATCACAGACGCCGACTCCGGAGGGATGAACTTCAATGGGAGCGATCCTGAGTATTTCACCATACGTGTGGAGGCGACTACTTCGGACGGCGTCATTGATGGATCAAAGAGTTTCAGGGTCGGGAGGTGG
>JAGGRW010000097.1 GCA_021159385.1 Methanosarcinales archaeon | reverse complement strand
TACTGTTTGCGCTCCCCGGATTCTTCGTAATCGAGATCGAGAAGTACCTGACGAAGCGGTTCGGAAAGGGATTCTGAACGGTAGGAGGCAAAGCTTGTGTTTTCTTGATGGAATTATCCGCCACAATCACGAGATTACACAGGATTGAGACAGAAAACAATCTTTGGATAAATGGCTGCACCGGAACCGTTCATTGGCGAAACCCGCAATTGCTGCAGGCACCTGTGTGATGGTTTCGCCGTTGCTGCGCAAAGACTTTGTGACTATCTTGACTTTGTTACATTACAAACATTCCCGCCCCCCGCCTGGCACCCCAACTCCATTTCATCTTCGACAACGACACTCTTCCGATCGCATCACCCCCACAACCAACCGTTCATGGAATAACATCGGTGTTCTGACGCCGCAACCCATATTCACCGAAATTAAAACAAAAAGCTACCGCTAAAACATTTGTTTCCGACGCTTTCATATTATCACGCTTGCGCTTTGCATTGTCCTGCAGGCAATACCCAGTTACCTATTCTACGATGATGCGGAAGGCACCATCGAATTTTATAATGGAAACCAATGGATTTTTTAGATAGTGCCTTTCAATGATGGCATCCACAGATCAGAAAGAGGAAACGATATGGGTAAACAAAATGGCACCATACTCGCACTTGTACTGTGGCTTGTGTTCTGTGGCACAGCGAGTGCAACGCAACTCTACGTCACTGAAAACGGCTGGTGGCATGATGGCGGCGCGTTCAATGAAAGTAGACTACCGATCCGGTCCGCGGTGAACGCCGCAGACATTGGCGACTCAATCTTCGTGTACAACGGGAGTTACATCGAGAACGTGAATGTGAACAAGAAACTCACGCTGGAAGGCGAGGGCGCGGATGTTGTGACCGTGACCGCGAAATCATCGAGAGACCACGTCTTTGAGGTGACCGCGGATTGTGTGAACATCAGCGGGTTTGCTGTGACAGGAGTGAACGCGCACGATATAGCCGGGATTCGTCTCAACGATGTTGCGCGCTGCAAGATCTCTGATAACACCGCGAACTCGAACCGTCAGTACGGCATCCACCTGGTCTCTTCGAGCAACAACATGCTCATGAACAACACCGCAAACTCAAACAACAATGGAGGCGGCATCTCCCTGCATTATTCGAGCAACAATATACTCACGAACAACACCGCAAGCTTGAACAACTACTGCGGTATCTCCCTTTATTCTTCAAACAATAACACGCTCACGAACAACACCGCAGACTCGAACGGCTGGTATAGCATCTACGTGGACCTTCCGAGCGACAACCAGTGGATCGGTAATATCATATCAGATAATATCAATGACATTTATATCGTTGAGGCTGGTGATATATGCACCTCAAACCAAATTTTGCATAACATCAACAGTAAGATGTTGGATGTGAATGAAACGGTATTTAATGGCAGAACAAAAAATATCGATGAAATGGTAAATTTTGAGATTTTAATGTTTGATATGACCGGCAGTTCCTGCCCTGCTTGTGATTATGAAATTGTTGTCAGTCCCAATGAAACGGTCAATTCCACCAAAACAGATAACAAGGTCACTGGAAACTTTACCGCTACCAGAAGCGGAACTTATTTCTTGAATGTTAAAATTATTGATAGTGACGGCAACATCGCCCAGAGGAGACACATCTTTTTGGTAGGAGATACTTCTTCCAAAACAATTAGATATTATCTTAGAGATATTGACCCAACTCATGGACAGCCAACGCTCATAGGACAAAATAAGGATTGCGATTCCCTGCTCTTTGCTCCACCAACCCAAGAGGAATGGGGGATGTGTGGTAGTTGGATTCAATGCTCTCCTGACGAGTTGCCAGGTTATCCTCTGGCGAATTTGAACAGTATCAGCGTGTATGTTTGGTATACAACAGATACGGACGAATACATCGGCATTCAGAGGTATGCTACTTATGATTCAGCTGCTGATTACAAATCTCCGGTTCCTGCAGCAACGTATTACACCTGTATTAATAGAGATTTCACTGATTTAAACTGGTCAATGGACTATTATTGGAGCTGGTATTGGTTATCAGTGAAATTAAGTGGAAAATATCCGCACTGGAAAACAAACCAATCACATCCGAGTGGTGTCAACTTCACCTACGCCTACACAACAACCCCAGCGGTAAAATCAATCTCCAACACAGAGATCAGCGTTCTGTCAGCAACCTCTCCAGCCGATAACAGAAACAATGCGACGATTGTTCTGGAAGGGGATGGGACAACCAGCCTGACCGTTCAGATGCCCAATACCACAATCGTTTACACTGCAAAATACGATGGAAACGACTGCAATAATAACAATTGCAGTTTTACACAAGCAAATGGGGAATTGAACTTTACTTTAACGTTGGGCTCTGTGCATACACTGGATATAGAAGCGGCGGAGTTCTATCCAGTCGAAATCGAGCCTGCCCAATATACCCCGACCCCGGAACTGCCAGCATTCACTTTTGTGTATGCCGTGATCGCACTCGTGATTGCGGTCGGCAGCCTTTCCATTCGACGACGCCGCGGACGTGAGCGATGACGGCAGGGTCACATCATTATCCTGCTGAAGGCAGGATGTTTTTGATCAACCTTTTTGGAAAAAAGGTTGGTTCTGATCGGCTCGACTGTGCTTATTCTAAAGAACAGCTTCTCGCAGGGGAATTACAATCCCATGACCGCCCCCGACGACTCGGTCTTCCGGTTCGTATCATTGATCAGAACCCCCACATCTCAAACGCAACAACAGGCTGATCCAGCCCGAAGTTCAATATAACCTCCGGGTGCACCTCCCCGAATACGCCCACGCATTCCCGGTCAACTATAATATTAGCCCGCCTCCCCGCAATCAACGCTGGATCATCAGACTCGCCGATCTCGCAAGCGACCGCACGTTCGTGCATAACAGAGTCCACTACCGATTTGATCTCGCTCACGTTCGCATGAGGGTCGATTGCGACTGCGGCGAGATGCACGTCATTTCTTCCGTCGATTACGACATCTCCGACCTCGAAGATGCGTTGCGGCAGCTCCCGATGCTGGTTGAACGAGAGTATCTCAAGCAAGTTCGGAAGAATCGTTGTGCGCAGCATCGTCTGTTCCCTGCTGATCGGGTGCATGACGTAGGTGACATGCGGGGCGCGGGTGCGGGCGGTGTCGGCAGAGGGTGTGGATGCAGATGTGGATGCAGATGTGGGCGTGGTATGCCCGCTCCGGCTCCTC
>JAGGRW010000049.1 GCA_021159385.1 Methanosarcinales archaeon | reverse complement strand
ACTATGTTTTATAGAGTATAAATGTATTCGGAAGTAGGGGTATTCGGAACTACTGGTTCCACAGATATCTTTATATATCATATACCGCCAACCTATGTCTGGTGAACGTAAATGGCAAAACTCAACCCATTTGAAATGTCCCAGAAACAACTGGATATATGCGCAGATATTCTCCATCTGGATCCTGGCACACACGCGATTCTCAGAGTTCCGATGCGTGAACTGCACGTATCACTACCTATCCGCATGGATGACGGTTCTATCAAGGTATTCCAGGGATTCCGCGTACAGTACAACGATGTGAAAGGTCCGACAAAGGGCGGAATCCGGTTCCACCCGGATGAAACGATCGATACCGTCCGTGCACTCGCTGCATGGATGACGTGGAAATGTGCTCTCGTTGATATACCACTTGGTGGGGGAAAGGGTGGCATCATCTGCGACACAAAGGAACTGTCGCAGGGTGAGCTGGAACGCCTGAGCCGGACGTACATCGACAAGGTCTTCCAGTTCATCGGACCTGATCAGGACATACCCGCGCCTGATGTGTACACCACACCCCAGATCATGTCCTGGATGATGGATGAGTACTCGAAGATTGCAGGAAAGAACCAGTTCGGCGTCATCACAGGAAAACCGATGTGTATCGGCGGCTCTGTTGGGCGTACCGACGCAACAGCCCGCGGCGGCTGGTACTGCGTGCGTGAAGCTGCAAAGGAATTCGGTATTGACCTGAAAGGCGCAACTGTTGCGATACAGGGCTACGGGAATGCAGGATACCATGCAGCACTACTCGGGCAGACCCTCTTTGGATCAACGATTGTGGCGGTCAGCGATAGCAGGGGCGGCATATACAACCCTGCAGGTCTCGATGCGCAGGCGGTCTACAAGCACAAGGCACAGACAGGTTCGGTCATCAACTTCCCGGGTTCGGAGCCCATAACAAATGAGGACCTCCTTGAACTTGATGTGGATATCCTTGTCCCGGCTGCTCTTGAACATGTGATTACCGTTGAGAACGCTGCAAAGATCAGGGCAAAGATCGTCGCCGAAGCGGCTAACGGTCCGACCACTCCGGAAGCGGACGATATCCTGTATGAGAATGGTGTTCATGTGATACCGGATTTCCTGTGCAATGCCGGCGGGGTGACGGTCTCATACTTTGAGATGGTGCAGAACTTCAACAGGTACTGCTGGACCGAAGAGGAGGTTCATGAACGTCTGGACGAGAAGATGACTACTGCGTATCACGCTACACTCAGGGGTTCTAAGAAGTACGGCGTAAACATGCGGCGTTCTGCTTACGTAGTTGCTATCGAGCGCGTCGTTGAGGCGATGCAGGCTCGCGGGTGGGTGTAATATCCCACCTTCGAGTTTAATTTGGGGATTTCACAAGTTAGTTACCGTTGTTTTCCGTTTCCGCGGCATCCATGCACACACCTATCGTAGAACCCAGATATCATGACAGTCCCTGACGACCCCCAGATCCAGCGGAAACTGATAGAAATTCTACGCGTGATAAACGAACGCGGGGGTGCTGTTGGTGCACGGGTCATCTCAGACAGTCTCAAGGAGCGGGGGTACTCCCTTGGTGAACGCGGCGTGCGGTACCACCTGCGCATCCTTGACGAGCGGGGCTTAACCGAGGGGCATGGATATGCCGGCAGAACGATCACCGAACGTGGCAGAAGGGAGATTGAGGAGGCACTGGTCCACGATCGTATCGGGTTTATGCATGCCCGGATTGAAGAGATGATCTATCAGACTGACTTTGACCTCATCTCGAAGAGTGGAACGGTGATCGCCAACATAACTCTCATCAAAAAGAAAGATTTTGATGATGCACTCGGGATTCTGCGGTATTTAGCAGAGCACGGCATGGACTGCCGTATTAAAATCATCGAAGATGGTGCAACTGGCTCTGCGATTGCAATTCCGGAGGACTGCATCGGGATTGCAACGATTTGCAGTATAACCTGTGATGGAATCCTTCTGAAACACGGCATTCCGGTTAATATCAACTACGGCGGCATGCTGCGGTTCGATAAGAATCAAGCATTACGCTACACCGATCTGATCGCTTATGCGGGCACAACCATCGACCCGATGAAGATATTCATCTCATGGAAGGCAACCTCGGTGCTGGATATAGTCGAGACCGGAGATGGGCTTCTGCTTGCAAATGTACGAGAGGTTCCGGACTTAGCCAGAGACGAAGCGTCAAAGATCCTGGATCAAGTAGTTGCGGCAGGCATCACCGATTACGTTAATATCGGAGACCCTCACAGTCCGGTTCTCGGTGCACCTGTTGATGCGGGCATGACAGGAATCTCAGTATCAGCCGGACTGAACGTCATTGCAGCCATTCAGGAGGTGAGAATTGCAGTCGCGGTCGAACCGGTTGCTGCGGTGATGGATTATTCGGAGTTTGAGACGGTGTGAAGATTCGATGTGCGGGGGCAGAGGTACTATACCCGCAGCCCTACGGCTTGATCACAGCAGGTGCTGAGAAGGACTATCCGGTAGACCTCTCGTACTTTAACATCATGGGTATGGCGGTTGGAGCACACGGAGTTGAGGCAACAAGCGATGCTGCGGTATTCTCGAATGTGGACCTTGAGGTTGCGATCGGTTCCAAGAAGGATATCAAACTCAAGCTCCCGTTCATAATCCCTGGTCTTGGCTCAACAGCGGTTGCCAAGAACAACTGGGAGGGGCTTGCGCTCGGTGCTCCATATTTCAAGATCATCGGCATGGCACGAGGACCGATAGCTGCTGCGATGATCGGGAAGACGATCGGGAATGCGGTTAAGAGCAAGGAGGTTCCTGTCTATATCTCAAGATTTGGGCGGACGATTGAGGATATATTTGTCACATCGACCGAACTGAAGCACAGGTTTGGAGCGGACTTCGATTCCATTCCTGCGGGTGCGATAGGGCTCTATACGTACATGCAGCGGATTGCACAGGGAATGCGCAGTTGATGGCTGGGAACCGGAAGTTCGGGCTATCGTACATCGAGCGTGGCGATATCGCAGCGCTCACGAAGGATGCTGCCGAGATTAGCGGGATACCGTACCTCATGGATGTGGACGCTGACGAGATCGAGACGATACTGAACGGATAGAGTCAGTGTGAAGTAAAGGCAAAGTCTTCCCCGGATTTTGCCGCGCTTTTATTTTTTAATGTTTATAGTCAAACAGTCGAGAAAGAACTTCAAAAAATACAGGCATCGATTAAAAAGGGTGAAATTAGCTCAGAAAAGGAAAGGGA
>JAGGRW010000181.1 GCA_021159385.1 Methanosarcinales archaeon | reverse complement strand
TGTATCCGACGACCCCGTTTGAGAAGTTATCGATCAGGTGCACGGCATCGGTTGCGATGACCGGTTTTGCCGCGTCCCATGCTTCCAGAACCACGATTCCGAATGGTTCGTTGCGGCTCGGAACGCACGCGAGATCGCACGCGTTCATGCAGTCGGAGAGCGTCTCGTCAGATACGCGCCCGAGGAACCGGCAGGCATCCAGAACGCCACGTTGTGATGCGCATTGCTCGCAGTACTGCCTCATCCCGCCATCGCCCACGAAGACGAATCTGGTATCCCACCTGTTGTTGAGTATCTCAGGTATGGCGTTTACGAGCATGTCCACGCCCTTCTGGTAGCAGATGCGTCCCGTGAAGAGAACCATCGGCGCATACGGGTGTATGCCAAAGCGCTTCTTAACCTCGCCCGCATCCACATCCTTCTCGATCTTGCCGGGATTTATTCCGTTCGGGATTACGGTGATCTTCTGCTCAGGTGTCTGGTAGATCTGCTGCACCTCAACTTTAAACTGGTCGGTCGTGATGATCACCTCTTTCGCCTCATATCCGCCGAGCCATTCCCTGTGCGCGATCTCACGCGCCTCCCACCAGTCGCCGAACTGGTTGCCGTTTCGCCCCCATTCGGTGCTGTGGTATGTGACAACGAACTCATTGCCATAGTCATGCTTGATCCGGTTTAGCGCAGTGACCGGATGCCAGTCGTGCCCGTGAAGGACATCGAATTCGCCAAATTCGTTCTGCACGGACTCAAAACGGTCGTACATCGCATCGCACATCCGATCCATCTGGTGGATGATTCCTCCCGACGGAGTGTACCTGCACCGCTCGTAATGCACTCCGTTTATCTCGTCGTAGTCGCGCATCCATCCGCTCTGCGTAAAGATGTGTACTTCGTGTCCTTTTGCTGAAAGCGTCTCTGCGAGTTCTGTTACATGGGGGGAAATGCCGCCCACTGTCACAGAGTGCAAACTCTCCCACGAGAACATCCCGATTCGTAATGTTTCCATTAACTATACCTCCAAAAGCTGTATGTTGTTGGTGTCTCTGCTGGCGATAAATCTTTCGGTTAGATAAGATGTATATTTTGTATGAGATAGTATTATAAAATCTTACAAACATTGTACTATTTCATTGGTATCACACATCCATAAAATCAAATGAATCGTTGGTGTTGGTGGGCACTGTCCGGAAAGTCCCGGGCGTTTTCACCGACTCTGGGATTCGTAACATTCGTTCAAACGTGTCATTCGTGATAAAAACTGACAGAAATAGATCAAATTTACGATAAACCCCTCAAAACTCGAGTGGGGCGAGCTCTGGTAAATAACCGATATGACTGGTCATTTGAACACTTCCACGCGAGAGGAGAGAGCCTCTTGTTTTCCAATTTAACGAGAAAGGCGAGAGAGACGCGAAGGGTGTTGTTAATCTTGTCTTCATGTCTTTCGCGTGTGTTCTCGCATCCAACTGACCATTACATTTATTTTTCTGACAATAATCCGCTTTTCGCTACAGATGCGACCTTCCCGCCGCTCACCCATTCACATAAAGAGTTTTCGCAGGCTGAAGAGCATCTTCGGGTTTCTATGAATTATTTTGACCAGCAATCCGGGCAGATCCACGGTGCTGAAATCGATATCATCGACAGTATGCACGAGTTTGTTCAAATCCTTGTCCGACATCTCAACAAAACGGTTCTTGACCGCAAGCGATCTCTCCAGCTTCTTCCCAAACTGCGCTCTCCAGATCGTCTCGTATTCCTGTAATCTCACTTTTGAGACGTCGTCCTCCGCAATCGCACGAACAGCCACCTCTCCTGCAATCTTTCCCGCGTCCATCGCATTGATGATCCCGCCGCCTGTGAGCGGGTCTGATTGGTGTGCCGCGTCGCCAACAAGAATCAAGCCATTGGCAACCATCCGATCGAGCGGTCCTGAGACCGGCACTCCGCCGACAACGATCTCGATGATCTTGCCGTTTGGGTAGTGCGCCTCCACAAACTTCCGCAGGAGCGTAATCGGACGGTTTCCGGAGTCGCGTATGTCTTCAGAGATCGCAAGCCCTACGTTTGCAGACCGAACGCCTTTCGGAAAGACCCACAGGTATCCGGCGGGCGCTACGCAACTTCCGAGATAGAACTCGCAGCGGTCGCAATCGATCTCGATGTCGGTCACAAGAAACTGTGCACCGCTCGCAATCTCATAGGCGGCAAGCGTGGTATCAATGCCAGCCCACCGCCCGATCTTGGATTCGATACCATCTGCGCCGATTACAATATCCGCACGAATCTCGAACTCTTCGCCAAGATGCGTCGCGGTTATCCCCTTCACGAACCCGTCCTCAATAATTACGCCTGTTGCCCGCGTCTTGACACGCACATCCGCTCCCGCGAGTGCCGCCTCATCAGCAAGCACGCGATCAAATACCTTCCGCTCGAGAACATACCCGACCTCCGCGCCCGAAATGTCTTCCAGAAGTTCGACTGCGGTTCCGTCGGGGGCGATGATTCGTGAGCCTTTGACCTCTGCCGATATCCACCGCTCATCAGGTTCTATATGTTTTTTGAGCTGGGGTTTCGCAACGCCCTCCGCGCATCTGACCGGATCTCCGATCTCCTGCCGCTTCTCAATCATCAGCACGTCAAGCCCGCCTTCGGCTGCGGTCTTCGCGGTGATTGCGCCCGCAGGTCCCGCGCCGACGACGACAACGTCGTACTTCGCCTTCATTTTAAAACCTCGATTGCGCCGATCGGGCAGACCCTTGCGCAGGTCCCGCATTCGGTGCAGTCATCTGAAATCTCAATCCACGTCTCAATGAGTTCAATCGCCCCGACCGGGCAGACCGAGACACATGCACCGCAGTATCCGCATTTGTATCGATTAACGCTAATCATGACAGTTCCTCCCTGATCCGTTCGGCGAGCAGTCTGCTGATCAGACCGCCGTCCGCCTTGCCCCGCAACTCCTGCATCACAACACCCATCAGTGGTCCGAGCGCACCATCGCCGCGCTCACGCACAAACTCGCTCCGCTCGGAAACAACCTTCGCAACCACCTCTGCGACCCGTCCCTCGTCCACACCTGTGAGATTGAGACTCTTTGCAGCGTCCGCAACTGTCCGGTCCGGCTGCTCCGCAAGCACGCGCAACAGGTCGATTATCCCTTCCTTTGCGACTGTTCCGTCCGCAACCATTCCGAAGAGTTCTATGAAGTGCTCGTCTCGCAACTCCTCGATCCGAACTCCGGCTCCGCCGCCACCCGTACCCTCACCCCCTCCAGCTC
>JAGGRW010000135.1 GCA_021159385.1 Methanosarcinales archaeon | reverse complement strand
TTCTGGATTCCAGATAATCAAGTTCCATAAAGTCATCCATCATCTCTTCCTCGGTAATTATCCCCCTTCTCAACTTTTCATCCAGTTCGAAGATGGACTTTATCCCATGTTTAGCACCGATTTTGTATATCTTTGCATCTATACCTATCAACTCCTTTTCCAGGAATGTTTTAAGGCTTTCCATCTCCAATCTCTCCCGACCCATGTTAAGAGCCTTTGCTATCTCTTCAATTATCCGTATGGGTTGTTGCACTTCCATCATTTTACATATTCCTAAATTTGACCTGATATAAGCCTTTTGTAAGGTTTTCCAATATAGCACGGCTGATGGTGTACGGGTGACACTGTTTCAAAGATCGGAAGAAATTATTATAATCAGAAAATAATATAAAGTTATGGATTGTGGGTGAAAGGCATTTATACTATCAGGTTGGTATGGCGGGTAACATCCTGTAGGTGATTTGTATGATCAGACATATTCTCGTGATTGACTCCCCTACTGTTCTGCAAACGATGCTCATCGCTGGCTGATGCCGCGCCTGCCGCGTGCGCTCGTGTGGAGGCGGCATGACCCGCCTGCTGCTGGTGGCTGCGGCTCTCGTGGCGGTGCTTGCGGCGGGTGTGAGCGCCGGTACGCCGATTCAGACGGCGGCGGGGGATACGAAAATGTTTATGTAAGGTCGGTTGTACGGATAGCCTAAATAGCGTCTAAAAGTGATTTTCATGATGCAGAAAAATAAGTTGATGGAACTGACCCCGGATAAATGGGGGCTGCTCGTTTATCTGAACGAGCATGACGTAGTGGATTTGACCACGATAAAACGATTTATGACGGATATTGCAGAGTCCAGATTGGCGATTACAGAAGACAATCTCTCTGTTGCGGAGAAACTTCTTGAGATTGGTTTAAGTAATCGAACTGTGATTCATAAATCGTATTATTCGATGTATCATGCTGCAAGGTCTGCGGTGTATCTGCAGATGCAGATTGATGTCACGAGGCATAGATCACTGGTGGATAAGTTCAAAAAACTGCTTATAAGGAAGTTTGGAGACGAAACGCTTGCTAAGCAGATGAATGTTTGGAGAATGGATCGTATAAAGTGTGATTACGATCTAAATGTAGAGGTTGCGGAAGATATGTGCGAATCTGCGATATCAGACGCGTCTATGATCATTGACATAAGTAAAAGTCTTGTGGAGGAATTTTAGATGGATAAAGAAGAGATTGTACAAATAATCCTGAATGAAGTTTCAAAGGAGTTTGGTGCACAAAGGATTAAGGATGTTGAATATTTCGGACCTTATGAAGACGAGGACCTTGATGTAATCGTCTATGTTGAGGGGATCGATGAGCGCAACGATACCGTGGGCGTGAGCATGCGCCTGTTTGATATGTTCCTTGAGATGGATCTCGATGTTCCGCTTCGTATATCAAGGGCAAAGGATGGTGTGGGCGAGGAGGCGGCAGCATGACCCGCCTGCTGCTGGTGGTGGCTGCGGCTCTCGTGGTGGTGCTTGCGGCGGCGGGTGTGGGCGATGCAGATGAGGTGAATGTGACGCTGAAAGGGCATTTCGGCGGGACAACGTATGCTGTTGTGGCATCTGGCAATTATACTTACGTAGGTCAGGGGCAGGATTTTGCAGTGCTTGATATCAGCGATCCAGTCGCGTCAGCCGAAGTCGGGCGTGTCAGGATAGATGGTATTGTGCGCGACATTGCTGTATCTGGAGACTACGCCTATGTGGCTGATAGTAGGAACGGGCTTTCAATCGTTGATATTAGTGACCCGTCATCGCCAGCACTCACAGGGCGGAACTACACTGTTGGAGGAGGTTATGTCGTTACTGTATCTGGAGATTATGTCTACATAAGTGGTGGCAGTAATAGACTTGTCATCCTGCATGTTGCCCCATCGGATACGCCGCAGAAAGGCGACCTCAACTCTGACGACATACTCACCCCCGCCATACCACCAGAACAATGCACAACAACACAATCCTTGGAATCGAAGGCACCGCGTGGAACCTCTCCGCGGGAATCGTGACCGAAACAGAGGTCCTCGCAGAGGCGACCGCAACATACCAGCCGAAAGTGGGCGGAATCCACCCGCGGGAAGCAGCGCAGCACCACGCCACCCACATCGCGTCAGTCATCAGAAAAGCGATCGAATCGGCAGGAGACGCACAGATCGATGGCATCGCGTTCTCGCAGGGACCGGGCATGGGACCCTGCCTCAGAACGGTTGCAACCGCGGCACGTGCGCTTGCACTCTCACTCAATGTCCCGCTCGTGGGCGTCAACCACTGCGTCGCACATCTCGAGATCGGCAGGTGGCAGTGCGGAATCGATGATCCGGTGATGCTCTATGTTAGCGGTGCAAACTCGCAGGTGCTTGCATACAGGGGCAGCAGATACCGGATATTTGGGGAGACGCTTGACATCGGCATCGGAAACGCTCTTGACAAGTTCGCAAGACACGCGGGGTTCTCGCATCCTGGCGGACCCAAGATCGAGAGCGAGGCGCTGGCTGCAACGGAGTACATCCCGCTTCCGTACAGTGTGAAAGGGATGGACTTCTCGTTTTCGGGGCTCATGACCGCTGCAAAAGAGGCACTGAAGAAGCATTCACTTGCTGACGTCTGCTTTTCGTTTCAGGAGACTGCGTTTGCCATGCTCGTCGAGGTTACCGAGCGTGCGGTTGCGCACACAGAGAAGAACGATGTGCTCCTTGCTGGCGGTGTTGGTGCAAACACGCGTCTTCGCGAGATGCTTGAGATTATGTGCAGAGACCGGGGTGCGGCGTTTCACGTCCCTGAAAAACGGTTCATGGGGGATAACGGCACGATGATCGCATATACCGGGCTTCTGATGCTTGAGAGTGGTGAGTCGCTCTCAATTGAGGATTCTGGAGTGATACCGGACTATCGGCCCGATCAGGTCGATGTGACGTGGAGATGATGGCACGATCAATAATCGATGCATCAAAGTACCCTATCGCGAACATCGCGTCTACCGCATCTTTGACACTATAAATACTCATTCTTGATCCTCTTCACCACGAAGAAATTATGTAAGCGCCTCTACATCACGGTTTCGTTTTTCCAATCTCATGTGTAGCGCAGACAGTCACAAGAGCCATGGGCATGTGTTTTCATGGAAACATTTATAACGTAGTGCCGACAATTATGAGGCATGAGACTTCGAGCTAAACCACGCAGAGGACACGACTATTATTCAGTGGTCACTTCGGTTCGTAGCGCCGACAAAGTCAGAGAGAAAACAATACTTTATATCGGGAGGATCGACAAACTAACAGA
>JAGGRW010000118.1 GCA_021159385.1 Methanosarcinales archaeon | reverse complement strand
CAGCATGGTCAACGTCTCTGGCTGGGGTCAGAACGGAACGGTGGGCACAGAACTGCTGCAGCCATTCGTCTTCCAGGTGAAGGATGTCTGGGGCAACCCGGTTCCTGATGTGGTTGTGAATTTCACGAACACGAGTGGTTCTTCGATCAATCGTGGGAACGGAACAACCACCAATTCAAGCGGGCAGGTCAATGTGACGCTGACGCTCGGAACGGATGCTGCTATCACATACAGCGTGACCTGCATCGTCGCAAACAACCAGAGCATCAACGCAACGATCAGTGCGGAAGCGAATGCAAACGTTTCAGCCAATATGTCCATCGACGATGGCAATGACCAGATAGGGTCGAAAGGTACCAACCTGACATATCCATGTGTCTTCAAGGTGGTTGACGAATACGGCAACCCGGTTTCAGGCGAGGGTGTGACATTCGTAGCCAATAGCACCGCATCATGCTATCCAACAAGCGGAACAACCGACAGCAGCGGGCTGGTCAACACGACGATGAAGCTTGGAAGCACTGCCGGAGCGTACAGCGTAACATGCAACGTCACGAACAACCCGAGCATCAACGCGACGATCAACGCGACTGCTGTGAACCTGACCATCAACAAGTTCGGCTACGACCACACAGGACTGACCACCGAACGCAATAACACCGCAAGAGTTGGTGTGGAGACGTTCCTCAACTTCTCGATGAATGCGACCAACCCTGGTGGTGATGCAAACCTCACATCGCTGAACATCACGTTCCCGACAGGATTCATTCTGCCAGCAGGTCTGAATGATTCTGCGAACATGAATCTGACCGGGTTCAACGACAACATCACTGCGTTGAACGTCACCCTCATCGGGACCAATGTGCTCAGGATAACAAACAGCACAGCCGGTGGTTGTATCTGGAACACTACCACCAGCGACTACTTCTCGATCAACCTGACCAACACGAGCAACTTCACGATGCCGGTGAAGGTCAGAACGGCTGCATGTCCATATCTGATTGATGTGAATGTGACGAGCGCAGACGATAGCGCGGTGCCAGGCGGAATAAATCTGATCATGGATCATGGCGAAGCGTACAACGTTACGAACGTCTCAGGCATGGATCAGACCGGAACGGTTGGAAGCACGCTAGCAAAGTCATTTGTCTTCCAGGTAAACGACATCGGATACAACATTGTTCCGGGTGTGGCTGTAAACTTCAGTGTACACTGCACTGGTGGCGCGGTCAGCCCGAGCAGCGGGATAACCAACATAAGCGGGCAGGCAAGCACGGTACTTGCGCTTGGAACAACTGCTGGGAATTATCGCGTGATGTGCAATGTCACTGCCGATCCAACCAAGAACAACTCGATCAATGCTACTGCGACGGCAGATTCGCTTGACTACATCAACGTGACGCCGATGAACGCTTCGCTGAATGTCAGTAGTGGTGACACCAAGGTCTTCACTGCGGCAGGCTATGACCAGTACAACAATCCGAAATCAGGATTGAACTTCACATGGGATAGCAGCGATACGTATGTGGGAACAATCGCATGGGTGAATGATACTGCGGGGATATTCACCGCAGCACATGTAGGAACGAGCTACATAACAGCAAGCAACGGCACCAAGACTAGCGACTCAGTATCTGTGGCTGTAAATGCCGGGTCAAACAACACGACCGTGACTGATACAAAAGTCTTCGCAGCAACATCCGGCGATGCAAACATAACTGGCACCTTCACAAGCAACGTGACCGGATGGGTCAATGCGACTGCCCTAGGAAATGCCACAGCCTCACCTGAGGTCAACCAGTCCGATGCACGCGATGGACTTGGCTCCAATCTCAAGATGGTGAGCGGTGTCATCGTCAACGCCAGCAGCAACATCACCGATGAAATGGCAGCAGGCAATGGTACGATCCGCATCAAGATATGCTTCAACGATACAACGCTCACTGCTCTTGATATCACTGAAAGCACCCTTGCCATATATAAGTACAACAGCACCACAGGGTGGGCGAAGCAGACGAGCACCGTATCAGGGTCATGCGTCTATGCTGATGTGACCCATCTCTGCACCTTCGGAGCCTTTGGTTATAAGACGACGACCACACCCTCCCGCCACTATGGCGGTGGCGGCGGCAGCGGCGGCACCTACCCGCCAACAGCAACGCCAACCGTGACATCAACCGCAACAGCGACGGCAACCGCAACAGCGACGACGGCGACAGCGGTAAAGACCGCGAAACCGACAGGCACCGCGAAACCGGGAACGACTCCGGCAGCAGGAGAAGCTGGTGCGGCGCCGAAGGTACCTAAGAAGAAGGGGCTGCTGCCCGGCTTTGAGGGCGTCTTCGCAATCGCGGGGCTGCTTGCGGTCGCATACCTTGTGATGCGGAAGCGACGGACATAGGCGACCGATCGAAGTGAAGGGAGAAATCCCTTCGCCGCTTTTCTTTTTTTGCACCACCAGCAGAACCTTAAAGTAATCAGCACAACAGAAGAGGATGCTATGATCAGAGCGGATATCATTGTGAAAGGTGATGTTCAGATGGTCGGCTTCAGAACGTTCATCAAAAACCTTGCCGATTCTCTCAGCATCAAGGGCTACGCAAAAAATTTGGATGATGGCAGCGTGAGTATAGTCTGCGAAGGTGAAAAAAATAATATCGAAGAATTGGTCAATGAGATAAGGGGAAACCCGCCTTCTTTTGCGAGTATTGGAGGTATATCTGCGGAATATGCTGAGTACACCGGCGAATTTGTTTCTTTCGAGAGAACGAATGGAGATATTCCGAAAGAAGCAACGCTTGGCGATCTGCTTGGTGTGATGCAGAGTTTTGACGCTAAGGCAGAGACGCTGGTCGTAATATTAAACGATATGAACAGTACACTGAAAAGCGTGAAAGAGGATACAAGTCAGATAAGGGAAGATACAAGTCAGATAAGGGAAGATACAAGTCAGATAAAAGGAATAAAGGAGGATACGGAAGTAATGAAAGAAAAATTAACATCCATAGAAGAGATCCATAAGGAATTGCTGGATTTGAGGGTGAAGTACAATCAGTTGAGCGATGATGTTACAGAGATAAAAATCGCAATATCCGAACTATCTGAATCCAGAGTTGGCGTGCCTGCCTGATTTGCGCAAAGAAGGGGCTGCTGCCCGGCTTTGAGGGCGTCTTCGCAATCGCGGGACTGCTTGCGGTCGCATACCTTGTGATGCGGAAGCGACGGACATAGGCGACCGATCGAAGTGAAGGGAGAAATCCCTTCGCCGCTTTCTTTTTTTGTAAATGCGGTTCTTCAGGCTGGTTCTCGCTTGAAATTTTTCAT
>JAGGRW010000203.1 GCA_021159385.1 Methanosarcinales archaeon | reverse complement strand
CGAAGAACCGATAATCTTATATAATAAATTCGTTACATAACAATATTATTAGGTGAGAGCGATTATAGCCTTTTTATGATCTCTTTCGAGTTTCAAATCTCGGAGAGTTTTCACGTGATGAGATGGCGCCGCCCGAAACCGCTACATAAACTCAAAGAGCCCCATCTGCCTCGACTTATCGCTCTCGAAGAGCGACTTGATCTCAAGACCGATCAGCTCGATCCGCTGCCTCGTGTACTCGGAGACCTCATACTCGGCTGCCACCCGCGTGGACGTATCGAGATACTTCTTGACAGAGCCTTCCGTCACCGTGAGAATGATTTTACCGCGGCATTTCGGGCAGACGTCGCTTAAAAGCGGCCTCCTGAACTTTGCGCCGCATTTCACGCACCTGGTCCGCTGCCGTGAGAATGCACGGAGGTTTCCGATCATATCCGGCAGGAAATGCGAGTTGATCACCCGCTCGGCGACATCGTCCTCATCGACCGCGTTGATCTTGCGGGCGAGCGCAAGCTGCGCCTCCATCTTGTCGACCATCGATCCGAGCGTCTTGTACGCGCTGTTTACAGGTCCCGAAGCTATGTTTGATGCCGGGTGCGTGAACATGCTCTCGTACTGCGCAGTCGTTCCGAGGTGCTTTGAGACCGTGTCCATCAGATCCTCAATATCTTTTGGGTTTGCGAACCTTGCTGCGGCTTCATAGAATGCAAGCGGGTACCGATCCATGATATCGATGTTGTGCGCCTCCTTGTCGATCTCTTTCGGATCGAGCCTCGTTGTCAGAACGAGCGGTGCATCCATCCACCCGCCACGCTTTGCCGGGAGATACGACCTTGAGAAGTTGAGTAAGCCGTCCATTAAGAGCATTACGCAGTCTTCGTCGCCGTCGCAGTTTGCAGAGACCACAAAATCATTGATCAGGAAATTGTGATGATCCTCAACTTCTATGTCGTACAGGAAATCCGTGGTCGCTTCAATTGACTCTATCTTCTTTATTCCATCGAGGATCGTGTCACTGGCCCTATCAACCCTCGGTTTTCGCTCCTTTGAAAGAACCGACTGGAGCGCCGCTTCTTTTCGCGCTGATACGAACCCAATCTCATCAGCGAATGTCCTTGCGTGGGATGATCGTATAGAGATATAATGCAGATCGAAAACGGGGGATTCTCCCTTCCTATCGTAAAATTCCTTTGCAGCCCCCCCGGCAGGTTTTCTTTCGCTCTTCAGCCGGTAGAATATTCCGAATCTGAGCAGTTGGAGCCCAATATCCTGTAACAGTTGCCGGTTCACCGATGAGCAGGTAACATGGAGCCGATTCTTCTCAACAGAGCCGTCGCCAGAAAAATATGCGCTGAGCAGATGCTTGATCTTAGTAAGGGGCATGCCAACAAATCGGGGCGGGATTTGTTTATCGTTGGCACCTCTGCCAGTTCCAAGAATATCGACGAATAGGTGATATATCAGCCTGCCCGAGATCACGATGACCGAATCGGACATGTGCGGGGCGATCCCGAAGACCGCTGCTATGCACCGCTCCATATCCTCCAGAATATCCGCTTCCGTACACGAAATACTAACCTGATATAGACCTTTCTCCACAGACCTCGCATATCCTTCTACGAGATAATAGCCGAGCAATCGCATGAAACTTTCATCTACCTTGATGATTCTTGGAATCACGACGTGATCTCGCTTAACACCGAGTTTGCAATCCTCCGGAACCAGATCCCAATTGTTGTCCGAGAGGGTGAGAAGCGATCCCAGTGTTGAAAGCGGGATACTGTCCCGGTATACATAATTGGAAAACGTCTTTTTATCCAGTTCCATTTTCAGAGCGGCGGATTTCAACCCCCCTAAATCGTCTATGCATTTTTCAACGGTTTTTCTAACACCCCGCACCATTATATCCTCTGACAATCCATCGATTTGTAAGAATTCCATCAGAAGGTCCATCTCTGATGCATCATACTCATCAAAATCGATTTCAGCCGGAAGAATGAGTCTGTCACGCTCCCTCATTTCCAGCACCTTCTTGAACTCAAAACCACCCTCCGAATGCACCACCATTCTGTGCTCTGGCGACGAAACGAAGACCCGCCCGGACTTCGACGTTATCCGCATCAGATGAGCTGGCGCAGGCGTTTTGATGACTGATTTTATCGTCTTTCTCTCGAACCTGCCGTTTTCCGGGTTAACAGCATACGTCTCGATTCCAGCGACCGTCTTCTGAACCGTGCCAAAACTATCGACGATTTCCTCGGAAGACTCTGTCGAGTTATACAGGTCTTCGAGGCTCACACAGACCGGTTTTTCTGAATTCAGAATCAGAACATCGGTATCAGGGGCAAGACAGTTCCTTCTCTTCGCCGCATGGAAAAACGGGTGCGCATATCCGACCGATGCCCGCGTGAACCCGATGAGCCGCCCGAGAACGCCGGCTGACGTGTGCGGCGCAAGCCCGATCACCAGTTTTCCGACCAGATCGTTTTTCTCCGACGCATTGTAGTACGGCTCCTCGCCGTAGTATTTAACAAGAAGATCGTCGATGAAACGGGATACTTTGAGGAGATACCCGGCTGCATCGGTCGAGAGTATGATGTCCTGAACTCTCAGCTGTAATATCTGATTCTTGTCAGTTAGCGGGCGGGAATCGATGTCATACTCGTAACCAATGCCTTGCAGCGTCTCAACATCAACTCTGATCTCTGCTGGCGTGAAGTGTGTGAGCGGAAGGTCTGTCAGGTCATATCGCACAGTACCGTCCTTGAATACAACTACGCCATGCTTTGCACGGAGTACTCCCTTTTCAAGTGGTTCCGGTGTCTTGTTTTTCGAGATTAATCCCTGAACTCCCTTGAAAGTCTGAAGAGTATCTCTTTCTCCAAGATTTGCAAATGCTGACGCATACCTGCTCTTCAGATCGAGATCGATTCCCTTCGCTGACGTTGCAGTTGCGCCGCATTTCGGGCAGGTCTCGCCATCGCAACCGATCTTGCATCGTGGGCACTCCATAACCGGCTCTGTCCGCCCACCGCAGCCGCACTGGTATTCGTAGGTCTCGCTTCCGCACTTTTTGCACCTGCGCATCCCGATCTCAACAGGAATCACACCGATTCCGGAGTTCATCGACCGGGTGTGGTTCGATGCCTGCTTGAGCAACCTCGATTTCCCGCCGGCGTCCCCGACAGGAAAGAGAACGTGCGGCGCAGGCTTCATTTCCCGTTTGTTGGATTTTTCGGGTCTCCCCATCCGTGCGCCGATTCGGGACGGCGCTCTCGGCATCACACGGATTCCGCTGATCGCAGAGACCAGATCGAGAACGGTCATCCCTTTGGTGTCGGTGTCAGTGTCTGTGTCGGCGTTGTTGGCGTTGGCGTCGCTGTTG
>JAGGRW010000206.1 GCA_021159385.1 Methanosarcinales archaeon | reverse complement strand
CACCCGCAGGAGCGATCGATCACGGACAGATCAGGGACGGACAGATCAGGGCAGGATTGCGGCTGGCGGACCGGAAGCGCCCGAGGGACTGTCCGGCGCAGACACGCGAGGGCAGGACGCTCGCGGAAAGCCCACGCGAAAACCAGGGAAGATGCCGTGGCAATAGTAATTGAGGCAAACAGGGAACTGACACCACCATCCTGCTCACCCTCTTTCCCGCCACCGAATCTACCAACACCCGCCCGCCACCCGCGGATGCCCGCGAATTCGTTTGAAGGGGTGGCATGGCGGAGGCATCACCATAACATTCGACTGTGCCGACCAAAGATATATGAGAAACGTAAAGAATGTAGTATTGGGTGTAAGAATGTATGCAAGCATATCGAAAGTGGCATTCGATGGGCAGATAACCATCCCCGCAGAGATCCGAAGAAAGAAAAAGATAGAAGCGGGTTGCAATCTCTTATTCATCGATGTAGATGGCGCTATCATCATAAAGAAAATGGACGAATTGAAGAAAACGTTCGATGTCTTTGATGAGCGGACAAAGGAGCTGAATCTATCGCTTTCTGAACTAAACGATCTGGTTGATCTGGAAAAGCAGCACACATGGGATGAAAAATATGCTAAAGGTGATGATTGATACAAATATCTTCATTTCAGGATTATTTTTCAGTGGAAAGCCAAGAAAAGTTTTGATTCAAGCTCTTGATGATGAAATATGTCTTATAGTATCAGAAGATGTGATAGATGAGACGCAACGCATTATATCTAAGAAATTTTCCGATTCTAAGCAGTTACCAAAAGCAATGGCGTTATTTTATGCAATCATTTCAAAATCAGAGGTTATAGAACGAGAAAAGTATCAAGAGATGGTAAGTGTTGCATTGAAAGATTTGAGTATACGTGATGTGAAAGATGCTCCGATACTCGCATGTGCACTGTTCTATTCTCCGGATTGCTTCATAACTGGCGACAAAGACTTTGATCCGTTGAAAGGAAGGGTTAAATTTGACATTCTTAGTGTTAGTGACTATTTAGCAGGATAATTTGATATGTATGAGTCCATCCAAAAGGAGGTCTACAATGAACAAACAAAAGCGCGTTGAACCAATTCCGGAAGAATTTGCCAGTTACGAAGAGGCAGCCGAGTTCTGGGACACCCATGATACGACAGACTACCCGGATGCTTTTCGGACTGTAGACGTGGAGACTACATTTAGAGGTCGTTACTACGAAATTGAGATTGAAGCGGATGTGGCTGAAGTGTTCCAGGCGCATGCCCGGCAGAAAGGCGTCACAGTCAGCAATCTGGCAAGCGATCTTCTCCGCCAACAGCTTGCGACTGCGTAATCACGATGCACGGAGCTCTGCCTAACGCGGTGTATGCGGCTCGCACCCCGCCCGCAGCCCCCACCACTCCCGCGATTGCGGCGCCAGCTTCGCAAGAATCGTTCAGCGCCATCACCCCACCCCATCTACCCTGCTGCAATTCACCAGCACACCACCAGACCCCCAGCCGGGATATCATAGTCCTTGCTCATCAGGAGATTACGCGGCAATGGTGGTACAAGGCTATAAATCGATATAATGTTTTTATTTCTGAGGTTGTAATTGAAGAAGCCAGTTTTGGTGACCCGGATGCTGCTAAAAGGAGACTCGGAGAACTAATAGACCATCGATTACCTCGTAACCTGGAACTGCACCCATCTTGCCAATGGTGAAGTGATTAAGAAATTGGTGAAGATAAACGAATCCTCTGGCATTCACACCCCGATTATTTGTACGCCAGAAGAGTTAATGGAGGTGTAAGCCGTGTTGAAAGACCCGATTGTTCAAGAGGTCCGCAAAGCAGGCGAAGAGCTTGCAAAATAAGCAAATTATGATCTGCATATCTTCTTTCAAAACTTGCGGAATAATGAAAAGAAACGGAATTATAAAGTGATTTCGAGATTAAAGCAGTAGGTGGCATTTTCAAGGATGCCATACGGCAGATAATTGAAAGAGGTCCTGCAAAACACAATCACCCATGAACAAATTCACAGCGGCATTCGAACGAGACGGTGACTGGTGGATCGGCTATGTCGAGGAACTGCCCGGCGCAAATACGCAAGGGCGGACACTCCCGGAAGCACGCGAAAACCTGAAAGAAGCCGTAGAGATGATTATCGAGGCAAACCGTGAACTGACGCGGCTTGAAATAGGGTCAGATGCAATCAGAGAAGAATTGCTGGTGGCGGCATGAATGAAGCGCCGAACGCTGCTCTAACATTTGAAGCGGAACGGTTGCAGACTTTTGCGAGAAGGCGGCAAATATTCGGTTTATTTTAATCCCGTAGACCAAAAGAACCTCATCGGTGCCACGCCACACCGAAATCGCCGATAAATTGGCTCACGAGAAAGACGCGAGGGCGCAAAGGTTGGAAACCACAGAATCTATCAGAATCAGGGAAGATTAAACCCGGACTCCGAATCAATTGGGAGATATGCCTCATCAAATACGCCCTGATAACATACGCAAGAGATGACCATGAACTGTCAAAAGTGATGGTAGAAGAAGGGTCTTTCAACCCCCTGGTATGTGTGGTAGTCTTGGTTGAAGTAACGCGTTTTGGAATATCCGGCTCTTTTGTCAGCAGAACCGCTGGTTTTGGCAAACAGTCTTAAGTAATAGCGAGAGGATGGTGCTGTGTGATGAATCAAAAACCATGAAACAGTAGATATTGCGGCGCTCAGGAAGACAGGGTGCCGTGAGACTAACCATATAAAATGTGTTAAAACATCCCGATCATGACTGAAACAAGAATCCCCTGTGAGATCATAGCGATCAACGAAGGCAAGACCTGGAATAACATAGTGGTAGAGCAGAACGCGTCAAAGAAGCGGCTCTTCTTTGGCAAGACAAAAAAAGATATGGAAATAAATGTCGGAGACACGGCATACCTCGTGGTAGATGTCATGCAGTCCGAGTTCTCCGAAGCACCGCTGCGTGTGACGCTGTATAACAAGGACGGAACGAAGGTCGACTGGACGATTGTACAGCCGAGCCAGTTCAACATCCTGAGATCATGTGCGTGCAGTGGAGGATGCTCTGGGACCAATGGTACATGTAGCCTGTAATTAGGATATTCTCCTGAAATGTCCCACAGCATACTCGGGTCAGACGAGGTCGTAAGAGAAGATCACAAACGGTTCCTTGAAGAGCGGGGAGCGGTTTCTGCCGTGACTAAGGACTGATCGGATACTGACCCATTCTCGTAAACATTGAGACTGCATGAAACCAAACTCATCTGCGATAACCTGTGAAGCCACATAGGTCTCAACAATGTAATTTTCAGACAATAAAATCTGTAAGGACCTTAACATCCCGTCTCTGTAGCGATATACTCTGCCCCGAACGAACGCTTGCACGCCCCCTATCTCTGCCGCGATTCACCAGC
>JAGGRW010000068.1 GCA_021159385.1 Methanosarcinales archaeon | reverse complement strand
TGCTGCAAGTCCGCCGGAGAAGCCGGAATGGACATCGAATTTCGCTGAATGATCATAAACCATTCAGCGCAACGATCGTTGAGATCAAAGAAGAGGCGCAATCGGTCGGATCGTTCGTTTCCGATCGTTCGTTTGATATTACGCCGTGCCAGTACGTCATGGTCCGGATCAGGGGTGTTCGATGAACTGAACTTGCGCTATTTTGTGGACGTGGCTCATAAGAACACAAACCCCTCAGGAAGCTCGCATATAATCTCCCTGAATGCAGACGGCCAGCCGTCACGATCGAGTCCCTTCTGCGCAAAGAACGTGCTTGCCCATCGCTCAAGCCCGACTCCTGAACACCCGCTCCAGAGTTCGGAACCGCTCTGGGACTTTACGTTAAATCCGGTCGGATATTTATCTCCGTTCACGCTTATGTTCTGGAATTCGAGCCAGCCGTCACGATACGGTATCAGAGACTCGTAATCGATTGTTCCCACCTTCTCACTTCCGGAAGTCCCTGTGAGACCTTCCTGCGCCATGAACCACGGCGTAACCCACGCCTTCCGCCACGTAAGCTCGAGTATCTCCTCGAAGATGTATCTGTACCGCTCCTGAATCCGCTCCGACTCCTCGACGACCTGTTCAGGCGTTCCCATCCACACGATCTCGATTCTGTGGAACTCATCCACCCGCTCGATGCCGTGGATGCCTCCGCTCTCGTACCGGTGCGATGTCCCTGACCGATCAAAGACGCGAACCGGGAACGTCTCATCCGATATCGTCTTTCCCTGCAAGAAGGGCCAGAATGGCGGGCACTGGGCGTAGCAGAGTCCGCCGATGGGGTCATCGATCTTCTCCCTGATCAGATCAAGCGGAATCTCGTGTGTGACCTTGTAGTAGTCTGCAACCTCCTCCCAGAACTCGGGGTCTCTCGTCTTCGGCGGGCAGACGTAGTAGATTTCAGGATAAACCCCTTTTGCATGACCTGACCGCTTCCAGACGTCCCACGACACGAGTTTCGGGAAGATCATCTCCTGGTATCCGAGAAAGTCCAGAACCTCCGCAACAACGATCCGCTCAAACGCGCGGAACACGCTCGTCGCTTCAGGACCGTATATCCACTGCCCGCGGGCTGCTCCGTGCTTGATCCAGTTCCGTTTGACGAGTTCTGTTGTTGGGTCTTCGCGGTAGAGGATCGTTTTCTCCTCGCTCGCCCAGAGCAGACTCCAGTGCTCTTCTTTTCCGCCGTACTCCTCTGCTGTGATCTTGTCCTCGATCAGCGTTATGATCCGGTCAGGTATTCGCTTCTGAATCTCTGACTCGCCGATATCCATCCACACGCTCGTCTCGCCGCTCTCAAACTCGATCTTTGAGACATGGGGTATCGTTGCCGCCTTGACCGGGTTCTCTGATGGGAATTTCACGACGAACGACTCGATCTCAACCCCTCTGATCCCGATATGGTATTTCTTCCCGAGAATCTCCGCAAGAGGCTTTTTCAGCCGGATGAACGCGTCGTGGGCGCGCACGTATCGATCGGATTCGATCTCAACCCGGATTTTTGAATCAACGATCTTCCAATCGAGTATTTTTGCGCCCTTCCCGGCTGGTGCGCCCTTTGCAAGCAAGGTCTCGTTTGCGGTGAGGACGAGATCAGAGATGAGTGAATCCGCCCGATCTGCGGGCGCACTGGTTACGAAGAAGCCTATCAGATGAAAGTACATGAGACTATGATGTGAACGAATCTAATTAAATTCTTTCTTCGTCTCGCCGCACTTTGTGCACCTGTACACCGTGTACTTCTTGTGCGTCTTCAAAAGCTCAAACTCGTGGTCGCATGGCGGTTTCTGCGCCGCTGGTTCCTCTTCTGATCCATCCGACCCATCTGATCTTTCCTCTGATTTATACGGCTCCCGAAGCTTGCTAATTACCGACGCAAGTTTGTCCTGCCGCCCCTCAAATTTATCCATGCGCTTGTACGAGTTGCAGCGCAGCAGAAACCGCTGCGTGTCGATTACAGGAATCAACCTGTCGATTGTGTCCCCATCCAGAACCAGTTCCAGCTCGAATTGGTCGCCCTCGTAGACCGCGATCGTGTCGCCGCAATTGCCCCGGATCAGCTTTCCGGATTCAGCGACAACATCATGGTGCGGTCCGTCGAACAACTCCTCCGAACAAACGTTGAACCGAATCCCTCCTGAAAAATAGTCTCCGACCCCTTCGAGAAACTCCTTCAGGACATCGAGGTCGCTCGTGGTATCAAACTTAAAATTGAGTTCTATACAACCGTCCGAGATTACAATTAAGCCGCTCTTGTCATAATCGGTCGTGATCCTGAACCTTCCAGACAACTCCTCCTGATTCAGGCGGTATGCGAGATCGACAGGAACCGGCGGCATATTGTCTATGTTGCACCCGCTCACGTCACCCTCGTCCTGCGAATCCAGCAAACGCTTCAAGATGCATACATTGCATTCAAACTCCCGTGCTGGTTCGCATTCCATGCAAAAATGGTCAAAAGGCTCATGCTCGCCACGTACCTTACAGGTCTCACTGCGGCGATTATAATCCTTGCAGACGAAGCAGCACCCGTAGATCCTCCAGTCTTCCGATCTGAGCACCCTGTCCACTTCAAGACACCTGATCGCGTCATCGACTTCGTTTGTTACCATGCGAGGCGAATTCGCATCACCAAATCCCTCTGAGATGGCTGCAAGGCGCGGTATGATAGCAGGATTGTGCTGATCACAGAAACAACCGCACAGATGCGCTAACTCCCATTCAAAACCCTCGCAATCGAACCGATCAAGGAGTTCGACCATAAAATCGTACGACCGCGGATCCTCGATCCCTGAGAGCGTCCCGAGCGCGAAGATGATGTCGATCGCCTCCCCGTACTCGTCAACTGCGGGATTGTCCAGTCGGTCGGTGATCCTGTTGATCAGAGGCGTAATCGCGGGAGTTCCGATATCTTTCAGAACCTCGGATGCATACTCGCACAGTTCCTCATGATGTTTCTCAAGTACATCGATCAACGGTTCTATCGCCCCCGGACTACCGAGCACGCCAAGTGCCCCGGTTACGATCGTACGGACGTAAGGGTTCAAATCGTCCAGACACGCCTCAATGGGCGCGATCGCGTCACTGCCGCATCCGATCAAACGTTCCCTGACGTCGCCAACCCTTACAGTCAGTTCTTCGTCCGCATCCTTGTAGAAGCAGTCGTCATGTTCGATCTCCCAGTCGTCGATCTCCTCGCTCAGATCCTCAAGCGCACCCAATGTGTCGCGTAATTCTGTCTGCATGGTTCTCCTTTGGGAATCGCGGTCTTTGCAGATATGTCTTGCGGCTGGTAGGTCTCGGGACGTGATTCAGGCGCTCTGATTCGATTTAACGCGAAGGCGAGAGA
>JAGGRW010000050.1 GCA_021159385.1 Methanosarcinales archaeon | reverse complement strand
CAGGGTGTCTGGTTCATCGTCAACGACCAGTATCCTGGTTCTGGTGTCGGAGAGCCTGCCGAGCCGCTCTTCCACTTCCTCCTGAGTGATTCCGAGCTTTTCCGCAACCATTGCGTTTGAGGTCGTATCGTCCTTTTCCAGTATCGCGAGAATCTGTTTATCAATGCTATCGAGTTTCATCCGGATCACCTGCACCGCTTTAATGTCTGTACGCCTCCGATTAGGTAAAAGCGTTTGGGTGTTTTCACCTTAATCCCAACCCCTCGCACACAATCGCATCCTGCGTTTTCAAACGACCGACGAAGGGGACGGGGGGCTAAATCCGGTGAAGCCCCTCCGGAATGGGATTATTTGATCGAGATTTTGGTTATCACAACACTCTTCACAGGCTTGTCTTGCGAGTCTGTTTTCACCTCTGCAATCGCCCGCACGACGTCCATTCCATCAGTCACCCGCCCGAATACCGCATACTGCCCATCCAGAGAGGGCTGTGCTCCGTCGCAGATATAGAACTGGCTGGATGCGCTATCCGGATTCTGGGACCGCGCCATTGCAAGGGCACCGTCAACGTGGGTCAGTTCGGGATGAATCTCCAGCTTGATCGTCTTGCCGGAGCCGCCTGTGCCTGTGCCTTTCGGGCATCCGCCCTGAATCATGAAATCGTTGATCACGCGATGGAATATCAAGCCATCGTAGAACCCGCTCTCCGCGAGTCCGATGAAGTTTGCGGTCGTGATCGGGGCTCGCTCTTCGTACAATTCAGCGGTTATCGTACCCATGCTCGTCTCGATCGTAGCAATTCGGTTCTCTTTCCCTTGTCCAGTCGTATTTGTTGTGTCTGTCGTGTCTGTCGTGTCTGTTGTGCCAGTCATAGTCGCCCCCTCATCGCTTCCGGAATCAGAATCAGAATCGGCAACCATCTCACTCCTGCTATCGATAAAAACAAGCTCCACATCAAAGGTCAATGTCTTTCCTGCAAGATGGTGGTTGAGATCGATCACAACGCTCGTGTTCGTGATCTCTGTTATGGTGCCCATCCCCTGACTGGTGGTGAGCTTTTTCCCGACCACAGGCGTTATGCCCGCAGCCTCCAGCTCCTCGATCGAAACTGTCTGGACTTTATCCTCGCGGTAGAATCCATAAGCGTCTTCCGGTGGCAGGATCAGGGTCTTCTCTTCGCCCACAGCCATGCCAACGACTCCGGCGTCAAACCCTTTTATCATCTGTCCTGCGCCGACCGTGAACTCGAGCGGCTGATAATTTCTGCCCGGGTTATACACTCCGGCTTCGATTGCGACGTCTTCTATGGAGGTATCAAAGACAGTACCGTCGTCCAGCCTCCCGGTGTAGTCCACAAGAACCGTGTCGCCTTCCTTGACCACTTTCGTAGCACTATCGCCATTGCCGCCTGTGTCCATGCACCCACTGCTGGCGAGGATCAGTGCCAGCAGCGCGCCGAGAATGAATGTTTTGTTCATGTCAATCACTATTATAGTAGTCGTGTCCGTAGTATAATAGCATTTCCGAATCCGATGGGTGGGGGGTTGCGATCACGATTCCCAGCCGTCTGAAAGAACTTCGCCCAACTCCGGAACGGTGAGTAGTGTCGGAACATTCAGACCCTCCTTTTTGAGATCGTGCGAGAGTCTGGTGACAACAGGCAGCGCAACTCCGGTCTTCTCCAGGATTTCCGGCTTTGAAAAGACGTACCTCGTGTCACCATCCAGTACGATCCTGCCTTGGTCCATAACAACCGTCCGTCCGGCATATCCCGCGACAAGGTTCATGTCGTGGGTTATGAGGAGTATCGTCTTCCCGAGCTCGTTCAGATGCCTGATCTGCCCGAGAAACCGGTTCACGTGCCCCCAGTCCTGCCCGGTGGTGGGCTCGTCGAGCACGATCACATCCGGCTCCATCGCAAGAATGGACGCGACAGCAAGGCGCTGGCGCTGACCACGACTGAGAGAGTGCGGATGCCGATTACGAAACTCAGAAAGCTCCATCATCGCAATAGCCCGCTCCACTCGCTCTTCGACGATGTCATTGCGTAGCTTGATGTTCTTCAGACCAAATCCAAGCTCTTGAATGACGCTATCCGTAAATATCTGATTGTCCGGGTTCTGGAAGAGGTATCCAACCTTCTGGGCGAGTGTTGCCACCGGCATGCCCGATATGTCCACGCCATCGATTGAGATCGTCCCCTTCTCCGGTCGCAGAAGCCCGATCAGGTGGCTTGCGAGGGTGGTCTTTCCCGAACCGTTGTGCCCGATGAACGCCACAAAATCGCCTGCCGGAACCACGAGGTTGATGTCATCGAGCCCGATCGTTCCGTCATCGAAGGTGTGCCGCAGGTTCCTGATCTCAATCTTGGGTTTTGGAACCGGGACTGCGGGGGGCGATGGGGGTGTGGTGACAGTGGCAGTGGTAGCAGTGGCAGTGGTGGCAGTGATAGAGGGGGTTGTGGTGACAGCAGTGGGGGAAGTGGAAAGTGTGGCGGATGCGGATGGTTTTTGGTGGGAAGGCATGTCCCTGAGTATCTCGCACAATCCGGCAAACACAGCCCCGTATTGCGAATATACTGGCAAATCGCCACTGCAATCATCGGAACCCCTCTTGCTCTTCAGTATATGCGCAATCTCTGACAATTGCGGCAGGGCGATTCCGATACGTTTCAACTGCTCATGCCCACTGCTGAAGACTTTATCGGGCGTATCATCCATGATGATCCTGCCACGATCCATGACAACGACGCGATCCGCAAGATGCACCACCTCATCAATCTTATGCTCGATCAGGATGATCGTCATATCCTTTTCCTGATTTAACCTCCTGACAATCGAGAGAACCTCGCCGGTTCCAGCCGGATCGAGATCGGACGTCGGCTCGTCCAGAACCATGACTGACGGCTCCATCGCAAGCGTGCCCGCTATCGCAACCCGCTGCTTCTCGCCGCCGGAGAGCGTGAAGATGAAGCGATCCCGCATCCGCTCCATGCCAACGATAGCGATACTCCGATCCATCCGCCTCATAATCTCGTCTTTCGGCATGCCGAGATTTTCCGGACCGAATGCAACATCCTTCTCGACCGTAAGCGCGAATAACTGCGTGTCCGGGTTCTGAAAGACGATTCCCACATCCAGTGCCAGTTGGTGCACCTTGTAATTCCGAAGATCCTTGCCGCCGATTACGATCTCGCCTTCAAGGTTTCCGCCCGCAACCTTTGGCACCAGACCGTTCAGGCACTGGATGAGCGTGGATTTCCCGGAGCCGCTTGCGCCGAGGAGCAGCACGAACTCGCCATCGTCGATATGCAGGTCGATCTCGCGGAGTGTAGGATTGGGCATATTCGGGTAGGTGTAGCTGATGTTGTGAATATCAATCATGTTCTCGTTGGTATCATCTGGTGTGATCGCATCTTGGAAAGGTATACTTAACACTTGTTTCGTGTTGGGGTTGTAAAGTTGCCGGAAGGGTGCGGGGT
>JAGGRW010000028.1 GCA_021159385.1 Methanosarcinales archaeon | reverse complement strand
CGGGAGTGTGGTCATCTCGCCTGCGTCGAGGTTCAATCACGCGACGTTGAGCGGTTCACGCGGCTGCACCGGGGCATTGCGGAAGCGTTTGAGACGATCGGATTTGATCGCGTGGTGCTTTCACGGATTCGGACGTTGTAGTTATTTTGATTGCGGAAGTGCCCCGTCTTCCGGTGAGATTGCCGTAATCCCGTAAATGATATATAGGTGGGCTATAAACACAGTTGCACATCGAGATAACACTGACATAGATCTCGTACACACATACAACATAGGAGGTAACAAACTTGAACAAAAGCATAACAACGATCACAGTTGCAGCGTTACTGCTGACACTGTGTACAGGACTAGCGGGCGCACATTTCACGATGGTCTTCCCAAGCGATAGCGAGGATACCGTCTGGGATGTGACACCTGAGGACTACATAGCATCGCTTGGCGAGACAAAGACCGTATATGTGATGTGGGGTCACCCCTACGAGCACATATCATTCGACATGGCATCTGCGCCAGAAATTTCAGTCACGAAGCCAGATGGTACGGTCGAACAGCTTACGCCCGAACAGATCACTGTTCCGGGACAGCATGAGGACGGAAGTCCAGGCGATTTTGTAGCATACAAAGCCTCGTTCACCGTTGACCAGGATGGCGATTCCATCGTGTTAGCAAGATATGACGACGCTGATGAGAATCTGATCGACTACTGCAAAGCGGTCATCCACTGCGGTCTGGAGACCTGGTATGGCTGGGATTCAGAGGTTGCAACGGAGCAGACCGAGGTTATCCCGTACGTGAGACCTTATGGTATGGAAGAGGGCTTTGTCTTCTCCGGAAATGCGAAGTACAAGGGTCAGCCGCTTCCGGATGCCACTGTTGAAGTCGAGAAGTACCACACACTGGAACTTGGTAAGGAGATCGTGGAGGTTGCGGAGAAGAAGTTCTCGTACGACCCGCCGATGGTCTACACGAGACAGGTCAGGACCAATCAGAACGGAGACTTCTCGTACACTCTTGACGAGCCCGGAATCTGGTTTGTCTGTGCAGCGAAAGAGAGCGATACCGGAGGACGCACCATAAGAGGTGTCTTCATCGTCCCGGTGCTCGATGAGTTCCCGGAAGAGGCAGAGGGCGCAGGTATATCGTCTGCGGAACTTCAGAAGGCTATAGACGAGGCTAAGAGTGCAGCAGAAGAGGCAAAAGCAGCCGCAGAAAATGCAGCATCGTCTGCAACATCCTCGCCAGCGTTCGGAGCGATCTTTGTCGCAATCGGTCTCTTTGCAGCAGCCTTCATCGTTGCGAAAAGAAGATGAGATGAACAGGGGCTTAATCACCCCTGCTCAATATTTTTTGGAGGAACAAAAAGTGCATATATCCGATGGTGTCTTATCCCTGCCAGTAATAGCGGTTGGTTGGGGTGTAACACTCACGTTGCTTGCGATAACGCTCTGGCGGGGCAGGGATGACATAGCCGAGCAGATACCAAAGATTTCGGTTATGACCGGCGCGTTCTTTATCGCATCCCTGATCAACGTGCCAATACCTCCTACGTCGGTTCACCTCATACTAAACGGTCTGCTGGGTGTGGTGCTTGGGGTGCTCGCATATCCCGCGATGTTTATCGGTCTTACTCTGCAGGCGCTTCTCTTCCAGCACGGGGGCATAACGACGATCGGGGTGAACACGATGAACGTGGGGGTGCCCGCACTGGTCGCTTATGGCATATTCAAAAGAGGTTACACGAGGGGCGTATCGAATACATTGATCTGTGCCATCGCTGCACTTCTTGCTGCGATAACCGTTGGCAGTACCTTATTCGCAGGGTTCGGGTATCATGTGTTATCAACAGACGGGTCGGAGGTGTCGGTCTATGCTATCGCTGCAGTCGCCGCCGCAATTATCACCTGCGGCGCATTCTGGGCAGGGCGCAAACAGGGCGCAGCATCCACGAAAGTGTCAGGCATATCAGGAAATGTCATCGCTGCAGTCGCCGCTGCAATTATCACCTGCGGCGCATTCTGGGCAGGGTTCAGGTATCACCTGTTATCCACAAGCATGTCAGAGGTGTCAATTCTTGTCATCGGTGCAGCTGTTCTTGCAGCAATCGCTTACTGTGCATTCTGGGCTGGGTCGAAAGGTGAATCGATACAGATACTTGGCGCAATATGCGGAGGTCTTGCAGTGTTCATCACTGCGATCTTCCTGGCTGTATGCCTTATTACAACAGGCGAGGAATTTCTGGACGTTGCAAAGGTTGCCGTAGCCGCACACATCCCGATCGTGATAATCGAATCGATCATTACCGGTTCGGTCGTGGCTTTTCTGGTAAAGGTGAAACCAGAGATGCTGCCGATAGATAAGGAGGATGAAAAAAAATGAAAACAATCAGAATAATAGGTCTTCTAACACTGGTACTTATCCTGTGCACGGCACTCTGCCTGCCAGCATCCGCACACAGGGTGTATGTGAGAGAGCAGGTAAAGGAGATGCAGATAAAGGCGTGGTACGGTGGCGGAGCGCCCATGGCGTACGCAGATGTGACGATATACGCAAACTCCACAAACGGCGAGGAACCATACCTGGAGGGCAAGACCGATGAGACGGGAATGTACTACTTTCCCCCAAAGTTAGGAGTATCCCAGTACAGGGTGGTGGTGGAAGCGACAGGGCATAGAGCCGAGGGGGAGTTCGACCTCATGGGCGGATCGCAGGAAGCGGCAGAGCTGCCACTGTTTGCGAGAATGCTCGCAGGGTTCGGATACCTGATAGGACTTGCCGGGATCGGAATGCTATTTGCCGCCAGAAAGTTGAAAAAAGAGTATGAAAGCAGGTAGAGGAGACTAATAACCCATGGAGTATCCAGAGATCGACAAATATGCATCGCTAAAATCTCCGATACACGAGTTCGATCCGAGAGCAAAGATACTCACCTTCACCTTTCTTATTTTCCTGTTTGTATTTGTAAGTGACATCAAACTTGCTGCTATCAACCTCCTGTTCGCAGTTCTTCTTCTCCTGATCTCGAGACTGCCCCTCAAATTTGTGTTCGATCGCGTGAAAGTGGTATTCTTGTTCGTTCTTCCGATTCTCATAATCATGTCCCTGACTGTGAAGGGAAGTGAACTTGCAAGCATCTACGGAGTATCGGTGACGTACGAGGGAGTCAGATACGGAAGCTTGATCGTAACGAGGGCGACAGCAGCAGTGACGCTATTATTGACGGTGCTTGGGACGATGAGATTCGATACAACGATAAAGGCACTCCACATGCTGAAGGTGCCAGGCTCGCTCGTCCAGATGCTGATGTTCACCTACCGCTACATCTTTGTTCTCTGGGACGAGTTCTCAAGGATGTGGAGGGCGATGAGCTGCAGAGGGTTTACGCTGAGAGCGAACAGGTACGCGCTATCGATGCTTGGAAACGTGGTTGGGATGCTCATCGTCAAGAGTTATGAGAGGGCCGATCGAGTGTACAAAGCGATGATCTCCAAGGGATACAGAGGAACAGGAACTCCGAAAACCATGACGGAATTCAATATGATGAGAAAGGATTACGCTTTAACCGTCTTGATAATCAGTATCGCAGTCCTGCTGCAGATATATCAGGTGATATTATCGGTGGCGCTGTAATGTCTGCGATAACGGCTTC
>JAGGRW010000010.1 GCA_021159385.1 Methanosarcinales archaeon | reverse complement strand
TTTGCTGACGGGTTGTCTGTCTTTGTGCTAGTTGAGTGGATTCGAGATGGTTTCGGTGGATGTTCGCGAGGTGATTGTGGCTGGATGGTGGTGTGGCTGGGAATTGTGTTCGGAACTCGGCAGTTTCGGAAGTACTGTTTCCAGAAATAGCTTTAAGACTTGCTGATTGTTCTCAAGTAGTCCGGTTCCCGGAAGGGCAGTGATCCGCTTGACCACCTCATCAACCTGATCCTCTTCCAGCCACGGATTGATCTTTTTAAGCGACTCCCGCAGCCTGGGCAACAGTACCACTTCTGCAAAGTTTTCCCGATAGGAATCCCGCGGGCTTTGTTTCTGCTCCAGCCGAAGAACATCCCAGCCCAACCACTCCAGTTGTGCCAGAAAAGGCTCTTCGACATGGTTCCTTTCGTCGAGTTTGATGTGTGGGGGTGTTTTGTCGGTGTTCATGCCTCCTCCTTGACAACCCAGTGACCGCCCTTTGCCGGTCCGATACGTTCAATGAGACCTTCAGCCTTCAGTTGGGCTATCTGCATTTCGATTGCCCTGGCAGTCCTTCCAATGGCTTTTGCGATTTCCGGAATAGATACCTGCGGATTCTCACGCATTAATGATATGATTTTCCCCGAAGTTTTCACCGAAGTTTTCACCGAAGGTTTTTCTGGTGTTGTCTCTGTTGTGCCCATGTGGGCATTTTCCACCGATACGGTCCCGGGGTGTACGGGCAGCCGGATCAGGAAGTACGTTCTGCCGTCGTCCGTTTCAAACTCGGGTGCCGGAGAATGGTTGCCTTTCATCACCTTCAGAATCTTCGAGATCCCGGTCGAACGACCCTCAGTGAGATCCAGCTCTTTGAGGAACTCGCCGATTCGCCGATTACGATATCGGCGGCTGACCGCTTTTCCTTTCCGCAGATCCGCCATCCGGATGGAACGATCAGGGCCGGGAAAACTCAGAACCACCAGATCCTCTCGAGTGATTCGCACTTCTATCGGCTCACGAATTTCGTAGGAACGGTGGTAAACGGCATTGACCACCGCCTCAACGATTGCGGCATAAGGATAATTCCAGAAACGATCGGCTTCGGCTCGGTCGGGGTGTTTGACGACCGTTTGCTTGAGATAGTTGGCATTGATGTGGCTCAGCGCGTCACGAGCGATGCGGGCAAGAGGACCTGTAAAGGTCTTCTCGTCAAAGCGATCCCCACCCGCCCCTTCCGGAAACCAGACCACATCAATCTGTGTCGCCGGGAAGAACCGCTCCGGATGATCGTTGAAAAAGAGCAAGCCGACGTTTTTCGGCAAAGCCGCTTCAGCGGGACCACCCACCACATTCATTTGTCGTCCCAGGGCTTCGGCTGAAAGCTCCCGCGACTCATCCGCAAGATCGCTCTCCACCTCGCGCAGGAATTCCTCCATCAATCGAGGCGACAGGTCATCAGTTCCGGCGGTTTGATTGAAGCGGTCGTCAAAGGGAACCCTGGAGGTCATGCGTTCGCCTCCCGGGGTTTTCCCTGAATGCGTTTTATCTCCCGGTCAAAATCGCTTTCAAACAAACGATCCTGTACGATGCGATATTTTTCAAATTCACTCTCGGCAAACTCTTTGGCGATTTGTGCCGTAACCTTACCGCTATCTCGCAAAATATCCCGATCATCAAATTCCAGAAAAAGATCAAGCCGCTTTGCCCAGTCCTCCATGGTCATGGGGATTTTTCGTCTGGCTCGTTCTTCCGCCAGATCCAGATAAGAGTTGACAATCCGTCCAAGCGATTCGAGTTCATTCCGGGAAAGATAGTTTTTTGCGACTGAAACATCGGTTTTCAGGATTTTACCATCCGGACTGTATTCCCACGAAGTAAGCCCCATCTGCTCTTTGTTGCTGTCGGCGCGCCGCATAATCAGCTCCGCCGCCGTATGCCCATGGATGGCGAAATGCAACTTGTTTTGAACCCTGGCAAAGAATTCCCGGGTCGTTGGTGCATCCTTGTTGTAGTCCATACTTGTTGCGTAAATGTCGGTGATCTTCTGGTAAAACCGGCGCTCGCTCAGTCTGATCTCCCGGATTTCTTCCAACAACCGTTCAAAATAGTCCTCCCCGAGAAAAGAACCGTTTTCCATGCGTTTCCGGTCAAGCACATAGCCCTTAACCGCAAATTCTCTCAGCACCCGGGTCGCCCACTGTCGAAATTGAGTGGCACGTTTGGAATTGACCCGGTAGCCCACGGAAATAATGGCATCGAGGTTGTAGAAATTCGTATTGTAATTCTTGCCATCCGCAGCAGTTGTTCGGAATTTCCGAATAACTGAATCCTGCTGCAACTCCTCGCTGGCAAAGATATTTTTCAAGTGCTCATTGACGGTTGGAATGGTAACATCAAACAGAGCAGCCATCAGTTTCTGGGTCAGCCAGATGGTTTCATCCTCATAGCGCACTTCAATTCCATCAGCGCCGCTTTGTGTGGTGAAAATCAAAAACTCCGCCGTACTGTTGCGGATTTGCAACCTTTTGTCCTTTTTGATCATGACATTCCAGCCTCCAACAGAGGGGTGACACACACCTTGCCTGTGAGCAGGTCTTGCATCAGGGCGGTTATACCCCAGCCAAGGTTCTCGAAGTCGTTGGCAAAGGCGCATAGAGTGCGCATGATCGGATCCGGATTCCACCCCGCCTTGTACTCGATCCGCTCGCCTTCGACCTTTCGTTGGTGCAATAAGTCATTGAGGTTTATGGGGAGTTTGGAGGTCATGTGTTCTCCCTCTCCTTTGGTGCCGGTTTCGGTAGCTGTTTTATTGCCTGCTCAAAATGAGCTTCCACTGCCGAGGGCTGGTTGATCTGCATGATACGGTGTTTTCCGTATTCGATCTGCGCCTTCTCCAGTGCCTGCTTGTGTGAGATATTTCCAGCATGGGTAAGCAGCTCACGACCACTCAATTTCAGGAAATCATCAAGTTTGGCGATCCAGTCACTCATATACATGGGCTTGCGTTCCAACGCCTGGATTTCAGCAAATTCCAGATATGCCATGACAATTCGGTTGAGCATGTCAAGCTCTTCGGAGTTCAGGTAGTTCTTGGCGATGCCGGCTTCGCTTTTGCTGATTGTGTTGCCGGTCCAGTTGGTGAGACCCATGTTTTCTTTTGCCGAGTCTGCGCGTTGGTATACGACCTCTGCTGCAGTCTGACCGTGGGCAGCCCAGTGCATTTTATTCTGTACTGTTGCGAAAAAGAGCTGGGAGGTCTCAGCTCGCGGATCGTAGTCGATGCTGGTGGCGTAGATGTCCAGTACTTTGCGCCAGAACACTTTTTCCGAGGAGCGTATGTCCCGGATGCGTGCCAGCAACTCTTCGAAGTAGTTGCCACCGCCGTTTCGTTTCAGGCGGTCGTCGTCGAGGGCAAAGCCTTTGATGATGTATTCGCGCAGCCGCTCTGTTGCCCAGATGCGAAACTGCGTGCCACGATGGGATTTTACACGGTAGCCGACAGAGATGATGAGATCAAGGTTATAATAATCGACCCGGTAAGTTTTGCCGTCTGTCGCAGTTGTTGCAAAATTTGCAACAACTGAATCCGGCACCAGTTCGGCTTCTTCAAACACGTTCCTGATGTGACGGGAGATCACCGATTTGTCCCTCTGAAACAGCTCCGCCATCTGCGTAAGCGAGAGCCAGCAGGTCTCGCCGCTAAAACTCACTCCCAGGCGCCTCTCCCCGTT
>JAGGRW010000112.1 GCA_021159385.1 Methanosarcinales archaeon | reverse complement strand
AGCCGAGGGGGTGGCGGGTGCGGGCGCTGGCATGTCACTATCCAGCCTCTTCGCTGGAATGAACCCCAATTTCTGGAATCTCTTCGCTCTCGGCGGAGTTACCGGTGTTTTCATCATGCAGATTGCGATGCTTCCCGGCTGGATCACCGAACAGGACCCGTGGCAGCGGGTATGGGCGGCAAGGGATGTGAAATCAGCGAGATATGGTATGTTGCTCGGCGCATTCCTGCTTGCGATCGTCTTTGGTGCGTGCTTCCTCGCAGCAGTCGGGCTTAATGCGATGTACCAGATACCTGCCGACCCGATGGCTGTGGAACAGCTCTACCTGACGTTCATACAGGACACGTTCCCGTCCGTTGCAATCGCAGCAATTGCGATAGGCTTTGCCGCAGCCTCGATGTCGTGCGCGGACACGTTCGCAACATCGGGTGCATCGTGCATCTCCCGCGACATCTACCAGCGGTTCATAAAGCAGGATGCGACGATGGGCGAGATGCGAACCATAAACCGCGTTCTAATCGTTGCGATGCTCATAATCTCAGCCGCAGTCTCGATGCGTGTCGAGACGGTAATGGACGCGGTCATAATGGCTACCGTCATCGGTACGGCATCATACTTCTTCCCGATCATGGGCGCGCTCTTCTGGAGGCGTGCAACAGCAGAGGGTGCGCTCGCGGGGCTTGTGATCGGCGGGACCACGCAGATTGCGCTGATCATCGCCGAGGCTGCGTATTTCGGAAAGTTTGACGACATTTCACCGCTTCTAATCGAGCACGGAGTCTTGATCGGTGTTTCACTCTCAGCGATCTCGTTTGTCGGGGTGTCGCTTGCAACACCAAAGTCGGACGATCATAACCTCGCTCCGTTCTTCTCCGACGTTGCGGAGCGTTTTCTCCAGAGGGCAACAGTAGACCGAAACGATCCAGCGTACACGCGATTTGAGGACACGATTGAGGAGCGCGTGTCAGGAGAACGCGTGCACCTCAGTTCTGTTGTGAAGACCAAAAAAACGTTTGACTGGAGTGCGCTGGTCTCAAAACTCACGGATACGCGGGCATGGATCGCTCCGACCGGGCTTGAGGTTGCATATCGGCTGTCGAGTGCGGATATGCTTGCATGCCCGAGGATCGTGCATGGCGGCGACGATCAGGTCTGGATATTCGCTGAGCCGGGTGCGGAGCAGGCGGACGAGGTTCGGGCGGAGATGTTTGCCGCGGACCGGGAGATTCACCGGGTGCTGGAGTAGGTGCGCCCGGGCATGTTGAGCGGGCGGCACGACTTTCTCGGAAAGCGTGAGCCCTCGAATTCGCTGCCCGCATCGTTACCACATCCGCTCCACCACCATCATCCACAACCCATGTCGTCGCGCCCGCCGCCACACCATCGCACGCGATATCCCTCCCCAAAACCTGCTCCGTCCTGCGACCCACATGTATCCGCAGGTCAGCCTCTCGAAGCATTGTGTGGCTGCTTGAGTAATATTTAAGAGATGGTCGATCGAACGTTGGTTGGAATCAAGTGACCAACCCATGCCCTTCACCCACCCCAACCGAGTCAGACGTACGCAGAACTGGTGTTTTAGAGGCATCCTCCTGCTGATCATTCTGGCTCTGACATGCGGCATGGTTGCGTCGCCGGACAATTACCAATCGGAAGGCTGTACGCCGGCAAAGCACATCCCGGCGGCGCTCGAGGATTGCGGCAGAAACAACCCTACGATGATCGATCCGTATGGCATCCCCATAATATACGCGGATATAAGTACAGATGTCAGAGATCAGTCGGTCGGGGGTGAGATCTGCATACAGTATTCGGATGCCGATCTGGATGGTCTAAACGAGAGTGGGTTAACAATCGGATGCTACATTAATGGGGCATGGGAGCCACTTGAGAGCACAATCGATTCTGCAAATGATACTATTACTGCCATTGTGCCACCCGCAGCCGCATCCACGCCCACATCCACGTTTACGCTCGCACTCGTGTACAACGGGACATCTGTGAACACCGACAGGAGCACATATCGCGCCGGGGATGTGGCGAGGATCGTAATCGTTGTGCTGAATCGTGCAGGCGCGCCCGCGCGCAATTCCACAATCGAGATTCTGATCGATGCTCCCGACGGCACGTATCACTATTCAACAGCCGATCAGACGATTGTACCGACCGATCGGGACGGGGTGTATGAGGCATATCACGAGACAACGGTCGAGGGGTTCTACAATGTATCATGCACAGCGGTCGTCGATTGCGAATCGAATCGTTTCGGCACACATTTTATAGTACAATCCGGATACGACTTCGAGATCATACGAACTGCAGAGAGCGTTATTGATCCCACAAAGCATGACCGCTTCGATGTTACTATCGATGTAATCTCGCACACCAACGCTTCCGAGACTGTGATCTGGGAATACGTTCCTGCGAACTTCACGGTCTTCACGGATGCGGATGTGATCGATGCCGGCAGCATCAAGATACTGACATGGCAGCGAAATGTCACAGATGGCGCGACATCTGTGAACTACTCGTACTCGGTTCCGATGGAATACCCCCTGCTGTATCAACTGGGTCCGGTTGAGGTCGATTATGGAGATGAGGCGTTCAGAGAGGCGAGGACATGGTATGTGGCTGTGGATCCTGATCCTGTATGGTCGGTTCAATCGGGGAGAACGACGATAACCGCTGGCAGTACATCAAGGGACGTCGCCCTTGATAGACCCATCGCAGACACTGGAAAGGCTTTCCTTCTGATGGACTCCTCTGGCGACAGTGGGGCGGGGAAGGGTGGTAGACATCAGGCTACCGGTTACATCATGAATGCGACTACTCTCAGGTTCGATCGAGGGGTTGGGATGGATGACTGTAAAATATCGTGGTATGTTATCGAGTGTCCTGATTGTTCGGTGCAGCGTGGTGAGGTTCTCTTTGAAACCGGTCTTGCTGCAAACACCACAACTATCACCCCTGTAGATACGTCCAGATCAATTGTCATTCTGCATTCGAGGATGAACGGTGATAACAACAAGATCCATCGAGGATATTTCACAGGTAACCTTTCGAGCACAACCACGCTTTACTGCGAGAGAGGCGCCACCGGAACCCCTGCTACATGCCGTTATGAAGTTGTTGAGTTTGGAACAGACACAGTTGTTTACACGGATGAGACCGAACTACCAGCCAACAAGGTGAGTGTGACAGCCAATATAGGTGGAACGGTGGACACATCGAGAGCATGGCTCTACTCCACATACCGATGCAGCAGCAATGGTCTTCTGGGTACATCCATAGGTAGCGAACTCATAAGCAATACCCATGCCAAATTCTGGAGATACGAAAAACATCCCTATACAAACTGGATTCGCTGGTATGTGATCGAGTTTCCTGAAGGAATCAATGTCCAGAGAGGGTATGTGGATGGAAGATCAAATTCTGCAGATCTGACTCTGGATATCAAAATATCGCAGGTAAATCCCAGCAGAAGTTTTTCATTCGTCACCAGCACCTCCGATGGGACCGGGATCGCATTTCCACGAAACAGATGGATAGAAGAATCTGTCAATCCAACAACACTCCGACTTGAGAGATGGTACAGCGGTCAGGAGTATGAGCACTGGTGGCAGGTTATTGAGTTTCTTGACACGGAACCACCTGCAATCAACAGAGTCATCCTGAATACGACAACCCCGGATACCGGTGATCTCATCCTCGTCACTGTGAATGCGACCGATGATACCGGAGTTATCAGTGTT
>JAGGRW010000015.1 GCA_021159385.1 Methanosarcinales archaeon | reverse complement strand
GCGGGTCATCTGCGGGTCACCTCATCACCATATCATCTTTTCACACCATCACAAGCCTCAATCCCGCGCAGCACAAAGATTTTATACCACTCATAGACAAATCACTAACTTCCAACATCCTGGAGGATTTACATGACAGAACTCAACATGAGGGATCGTTTTTTACATCACTGACACTCTCCGGAACAAACGCGTGCGTATCTTTGATACCACGCTCCGGGACGGCGAGCAGACGCCTGGCGTATCGCTCAGCCTCGAACAGAAACTCGAGATCGCAAGGCAGCTGGACAAACTCGGCGTTGACATAATCGAAGCCGGGTTTCCGATCGCGTCTCTCGGCGAGAAGAAGGCAGTAACAGAAATCGCGGGAGCCGGCTTGAACCTGCAGGTGTGCGGACTGTCACGGGTGATCCGGGCTGATATCGACGCATGCCTTGACTGTGACGTTGACATGGTGCACACCTTCGTCTCGACGTCCGATGTCCAGCGGATATACACAATCGAGAAGTCGAGAGAAGAGGTTGTGGAACTTGCTGTTGATGCTGTTGAGTACATCAAGGACCACGGTAGGGCGTGCATGTTCTCCGCGATGGACGCAACGAGGACCGAGATTGACTACCTGAACAACATCCACCGGGCTGTCGAGGAGGCTGGCTGCGACATCATAAACGTGCCCGACACGGTGGGCGTGATGGTGCCGTCTGCGATGTACAAGCTGATCGAGAGAATTCGGGAAACGGTCGCGGTGCCGCTTGATGTGCACTGCCACAACGACTACGGGCTTGCCGTTGCAAACAGCACCGCAGCGATTGAAGCCGGCGCAAGCCAGGTGCAGGTGACGATCAACGGACTCGGCGAGCGCGCGGGAAACGCGGATCTTGCAGAGACTGTGATGATCCTGCACACGATCTACGGCGCAGAGACAGGCGTTCGGACAGAGCACCTCTTCGAGACGTCGCGGCTGGTTGAGCAGTGCACAGGCGTTCGGGTTCCGCAGTTGATGCCTATCGTTGGCGAGAATGCGTTTGCGCACGAATCCGGCATCCACACGCACGGCGTCCTCGTGCGCACCGACACCTTCGAGCCAGGAGGGATGACGCCTGAGATGGTCGGGCACAAGCGCAGGATCGTTCTCGGAAAACATGCAGGCAAACACGCGGTGAAACAGGCGATCGAGTCGGCAGGGTTTGTGGTAGGCGAGGAGCAACTCGCAGAGATACTTGATCGGATCAAGGAACTCGGAGATAAAGGAAAACCGGTCACTGATTCCGACCTCTACGCTATAACCGAGTCGATTATGGGCGTAGTCGCAAGGAACGAGCAGTTCATCGACGTAAAGGAGGTCTCGGTCATGACCGGGAACATCATAACGCCGACAGCGGCTGTGAAGGCGTGCGTTGGCGGAGATACGCGGGTCGTGGCAAACACAGGCGTAGGTCCTGTTGATGCCGCGCTCGGCGCGGTGCAGAGTCTGCTCGGCGAGGGGACAAAAGTCCGCATCCACGACTTCAAACTCGAAGCAATATCAGGGGGCTCTGACGCGCTTGCCGAGGTAACGATTGCGGTTGAGGACGAGACCGGCAGGATCGTTAACGCGCGCGCGGCAAGAGAGGATATCGTGATGGCGTCGGTCGAGGCACTTGTGAATGCGATCAACCGGCTGATTATGGTTCGTGGCGGAGGCAGGGCGTGACAAGATGACAGGATCAAGAAACAAACGCGCCATGCGGGTAGATGCGTGGATGGATGAGGCTAAATATGATTTTGATACATGCCTCGAACTTCACACGCTTGGAAGATTTAACTGGGTGTGTACCTGTTCCCAGCAAGTGGGTGAGAAAGCCATCAAGTCGTTATTCCTTCTGAATGGCGTTGATTACCCGTGGACACACAGTATCGTTGACCTGCTGGATGCACTAAAAGAAATAACCCCAATCGAAGACGAGGAATTTCTTGTACTGCGAAACTGTGCAAGTGAGCTCGATCCACAATATATCGAGACCAGATACCCGGATGCGGTGACTGGAAATCAGGCACCCTACAAATATTACGGTGGAAAAAGAAGCGAAGACTGCCTGAAAAACGCCAGGAGGTTGCTCGAATGGGCGGAGAAACAGATCCGGTGATGGAGCGGGTGATCGAATATTGCCGGCGGGTTGACCGGGAGTTCAGATTGAAACGGGTACTCCTCTTCGGTTCTAGAAGCCGGGGGGACTTTTATCCACACAGTGATATTGATCTCCTGTTGATCTCAGACGAGTTTTCGGATGACTGGTTTGCGAGGCAGACGAGACTGTATTTCTTGAAGTCTTTTCAGATCGAACCACTCGGTTACACCACAGATGAGATACAGAGGATGCTGGATGACGGCAACACGTTCATAGAAAACGTCTTACGAGAGGGAAAAGAGATTAAAATACGATAATCTGTGATTACCCGCGCGACTTCGCGTGTAATAGAGTGGCGAGTGACGAAATGTCCCCCCTCTTCGCGGAAACCGGTGCAATCATATCGATCCACTGCCTCCACGGCGGTAGAAGATCGAAACGCTCTGCGATCTCGTCGAGCGCGTGATCCCGATCACCCACATCCACCAGATCCATCTTGTTTACAGCGATGATCGTATCGATCTCAAGATCGTGCAAAAATTCAAACAACTCGATGTCAACCGGAATCTCGCCCCTTTTGTTCCATCTGTCCACGATCTCGCAGAATGCGCGCGCATCGATCACCTGAACCGCGCAGAGAATTCGGTCGCAGTTATCTTCGAGATACCGGACGATCTGATCCTTTATTCGCTCCTGGAGCTCCCCGGGAAGACCGTGCAGAAATCCATAGCCGGGCAGATCGGTTATCAACATCTCTTTGAACGTTATGTGCGCCGGTTTCCTTGTAACACCAGGGCGTCTCCCGGTTCTGACGTTTCTGCCGGTCAGCCTCCTGATCAGGGACGACTTACCAACGTTAGATCTGCCGGTGAATACGATTTCGTGGTTGATTGGCATCTGGAATCTGTTTTGATCAGTGATCGGTCGCGCGCTCTTTTTCAATCACTCGACCGTGATCGTGTTCCCGGCAAGTACGTCCTCCTCGGCAACAGAGACCTGATGCGGCATCCCTGCCACGGTCACGGTGTACATGCCGGATGGCATCGTGTCAAACTGAGTCCCGCCCATAATCGCACCATCCGTCGAATACGGCGCAATCAAGGTGAATGTGCCGTCCGCTGAAGCGGCTCCCGTCTGGACGTACTCAAACGTCCGCCCCTGATTTGTGATGATCGGTACACTGAGTGAGACCGTGCTGTTCGGTGGCGCGATTCCAGTGATTCTTGCGCCTTTTACGTACTCAAAGATCTTGACGTAGCCAGTGTCCGCTTCGGGTATCTCAGCCGGGAGGTCTTGCTTACGGTTCTCAAAGAGATCGGGGTACAACTGGGGCTGCATGTTATACACCCACTTGTAACCGCGCTCTGCGCTACCCCCTGACATCGATTCATGCACCAGACGGTAATGTTTCAGGCTGACGCCATCAAAGATATGGAGCCGCCCTTCCATCGAGTTGAAATATCTCATCGTCGGGATCGTCTCCCATCTTCCGCCTATCGGTATCTGTTCCATGTACCCGCCAGTATCGCCATCCCATGCAGTTATTGCATAGAACTTGCCTGTCGCCATCTCGACGTCGCTCACAACATATCTCGTGCCGAGCGTGTCCGCGATCTCGTTTGCTTCCTCTTCACTCGCTGCTGTGAAGAACGTGGACGCGCCTGGCGCATGGGACTTGCCGCCGCCGATGCCGCCCTGAAACGGGTTGGCATTGGGAATGCGTCTCGCAATGTTTTCGATCCAGAATCCGTAGTCCCACCACGACATCACACCATACGCTGTATCAGGATACGGGTATGGTTCGCCGGGTGGTGGTCG
>JAGGRW010000111.1 GCA_021159385.1 Methanosarcinales archaeon | reverse complement strand
ATGAGTGACGAGAACGCCTTTCTGATCCACCACGAAGACGACTACGATCTGGAGCCGTGGTGTAGAGGCGCTTACATAATTTCTTCGTGGTGAAGAGGATCAAGAATGAGTATTTATAGTGTCAAAGATGCGATGGAGAAACAAGTCAACTACCACTCAAAACCAGAGAGCTGCCAAAAATCATGGTGACCGGAAAGTAATAAAAACGCTCTCTATTTTTTAGGTGCGCCCTTATGCGATCTTGAACCGCAGGAGCGCCGCGATTCCCCCGAGAGCGTCCAGCCGCTGCCCTGGCTCAAACTCCGAACTGAAGACGACGACCCTGCCCTGTGCATGTTCGACCTGCTGCAGCAGATTGTCAGCATCGATTATGCGATCGGCTTTGGTATCGACTTCGACGTCAATTCTGGCGTCGGTTCCGCTTCCCGCTTTCGCCTCGCGGAGGCTCCGCAGCGTCTCATCGACGATCAGGAGCGTCTCGACTGCGCCGAGTTCGACCGCGCCCATCACCTCATCGGGTCCGTAGGCGCACGCGCCGTCGGTTGCGATCTCGCGCATCAGCGAGTCCATCAGTTCAGCCTCCCGCCCGATCCGCGACTCCTGCACGATCCTGTCGACCGCACCGCGCCGCAGAACTTCCAGAAACCCGGGCGTTCCGGTTGTGGTCGTATCCTCAAGCGACGCCTGTGCCGCGATATCCGGTTTTGAGGATCGCAGATACTCCATAAAATCCTCTTTGATGAATCCGGGTCCTGCTACGATTATCGCCTGCTCTTGCGCCTGTGCTCGTGCCTGCGCCTGTCGATCGTGCCGGCTCCGTGCGTGTTCGATGGCTTGACCAAGCGCTGACGAGACCGTTGCAAAGAATTCGTGCGTGGAATCGCCCACCCGTTTTCCTGACGGCTGTGTGATCTGGGTGACCAGATCCACCCCAAACTGACGCACAAAGCCGATACACGCCTCGCCTGACTCGATTGTGACGATCACAACCCGCGGGCGCGCTGATGCGGCTACCGCGTCCCTGACCCGTTCGAGCTGATCCGGCTTCCAGTGCTTCTCGATTTTAATCATCGACCCGATCTCGATGTTGATTGTGTGGTACTCGCCGGTATCGATCCCACGCCGGATGATTCCGCGCACCCGGAGCCGGTTTGAGAAACGGTGAAACTCCATGCCCGCGACCTCGATTGTGAGATGCGTAGACCTCTTCTCCGCCGCATCCGGACGGATCTTATCGGTAGCGCCCTCTACCCTCCGCTTCGTGAACGCGCCCAGCATGTCCCCGTCCTCGATCACATATTTCAGATGCCAGAGATCGTCAAGCGATTCCGGGACGAGTTCGATTGCGCCGTTCTGGTTTTTCAGTCTTCGTTCTCTTACTTTCATCGTTGCACCGGATCCTGCGATGATTGATCAACGTGCTCTTTCATTTATCGGCGTAGACGAAGGTGATCAGGGATGGCTCGGAGTCCGGAATATCTTTGATCTCTTCTGTCTCCCTGTCTCTATCGTGAAATCCGATTCTTTTCATGCTCGTCTCTTCGCGTCCGCTCAGTCATAATCATATCTTCTATCGCGTCTGCCGCAGCCTGTGCGATTGGAAAGGCTAAAAATCGTGATACGAAATCCTTAAATAGAGATCACTCCTGTTACGTCTACAATCGCTATCCAGGAAACATGAGCACGAAATAACAGATATGATAAATTTCATAGAACTGCGGAGATAACCAGATGCACCGTACAAGAAGGCAGATACTCTCGTTTACCGCAATCGTGGGTCAGGAACAGATGAAAAAAGCACTGATCCTGAATGCCGTCAATCCGAGAATCGGGGGCGTTCTGATCCGGGGGGAGAAAGGAACAGCAAAATCGACAGCGGTTCGGGCGCTTGCGGAATTGCTGCCAGAGATCGATGTTGTTGCGAACTGTCCGTTTAATTGCGACCCGCACAATCCCGACGAGATGTGCGACATCTGCTATGATAAGATGGCGGATGGCGGAGAACTCGAGATTACGACCCGTAAAACCCGTGTCGTTGATCTCCCGCTTGGCGCGACCGAGGATCGGGTCGTTGGAACCTTAAACATCGAAAAAGCGATCAAAGAGGGGATCCGAGCGCTCGAGCCGGGCATCCTCGCCGCTGCAAACCGCGGCATCCTGTACATCGATGAGGTGAACCTGATGGACGACCATGTCGCTGACGTTCTCCTTGATTCGGCTGCGATGGCTGTGAATACGGTCGAACGGGAAGGAATCAGTGTCAGCCATCCTTCGAAATTCATCCTTGTCGGGACGATGAACCCGGAGGAAGGCGAACTCCGACCGCAGTTGCTGGACCGGTTCGGGTTGCAGGCGAATGTCGAGAGCCTGAACGATGTAAACGCGCGTGTTGCAATCGTGAAGGTTGCAGAATGGTTTGAGAACGATCCTGATGGATTCAGGAAGAGTTACGGGGATCAGCAGAAGGAACTCAGCGAGAAGATCGCGGAGGCAAAATCCCTCCTCCCGGACGCCCGGATCAACGATGATCTCCTGACGACGGCAGCCCGGATGTGCGTCGAACTTGGTGTCAGGACGCACCGGGCAGAGATCGTGATAAGTAGAACCGCAAAGACGATTGCGGCGTTCGATGGTCGCACTGAGGTTACGCTCGGGGATATCAAAGAGGCGATGGAACTTGCACTTCCGCACCGGATGCGCAGGAAACCGTTTGAGCCGCCGCAGCTTGATACCGAGAAACTCGACCACATGATGGACGAGAAAACGAAAGAGCAGCAGCAGGAGCAAAAACAGGACGAGGAGCAGCAGAATCCTCAGGAAAAGAAAGAGCGGCACGAACATGAGCATGAGCACGATCATGAGCACGAGCACAGCCGGCAAGAACCACAGGAACCACAGGAACCGCAAGAGCAGCCAGAGGGGGAAGGCAGCCGGCAGCAGTCGCAGCAGCAAGAATCGGTCTTTGAGATCGGTCGTCCCATCGATGCAAGTATCGTGATGCCAAAAGAAAAGCGAGATCGGACATACCGCAAAAAGACATCGGGGAGGAGGATTCCCACGCTTGCACGGTTTAACCGCGGCAGATACGCACGACACACCATACCGCAGGGCAGACCAACTGATATCGCAATCGACGCCACCATCCGTGCTGCTGCACCGCACCAGAAAGACCGATGTACCGGCGAGGGTGGGGAAGCAGCCATCCTCATCAGGAATCAGGACATCAGGGAGAAGATCAGGATCGGGAAGGTCGCAACAGCAACCCTCTTTGTGGTGGATGCCTCGGGTTCTATGGGTGCATCGAACCGGATGGGGTGTGCGAAGGGCGCCGTTCTCTCACTCCTCATGGATTCGTACCAGAAGCGCGACAAGATCGGGATGGTTGCGTTCCGTGGCAATAGGGCAGATGTGCTGCTCCCGCTCTCTCATAGTGTTGATCTTGCATTCGATAGACTGCGTGAGCTTCCAACGGGCGGGAAGACGCCGCTATCTGCGGGTTTCAACACCGGACTCAATCTTCTTCTCGGAGAGCAGAGGAGATGCGAGGAGACGATTCCGATAATGATTCTGATATCGGACGGACGTGCAAATGTCCCTCTGTCGGACGGGGATGTCGGGATTAAAAAAGAACTGCAGGAGATGGCAGAAGAGGCGAGATCCGCGGGAATCCATCTGGTTGTTCTTGATACCGAATCTGCTGGCAGATCGTTTGTGAAGATGCAGCTTGGATACTGCAAGGATATCGCAGAGCACGCCGGTGGCAGGTATTATTCGGTTGAGGATCTTTCGCCCGGGGCGGTTCAGAACATCGTTTCGCAGGAGCAGGAGATGCTTCTGGATATCCATTCGATGTGGTGTTGACATGAAGATAACCTCGATAACATGGGGCAGCGATGTGGCACTACTTGCAGAGGCGTGTGCGGAACT
>JAGGRW010000187.1 GCA_021159385.1 Methanosarcinales archaeon | reverse complement strand
CTCGACACCAATAATGACGGTTCCATCGATACCGATGAGCTGTGCAGTTTCTGCCACAATACCACGCTCTTCGGACTGTCAGGCACCCACACCAGGCGAACGGTGCGGGTCTGCGATGATGATCGCTGTCATGGAAATCAGAATCATGCCTATAATGATCCGGATCTCTTTGGAGAGGATTCAGGCGCTACTCATGTTGGTTTGAACCTCAGCAGGTCCGTTCATGCCGCATTCTATCTCAGCGCATCCAACGAATCATCGCCTTATGCCGCTGGAGAGCCGTTTGGTCATGCCGCAGGGAATGTGCACGGTTCGTACATATCAAAGGGATACTGGCCATGCATGGGCTGTCATTCCGGGGCAGGGACGAACATCACCTTCGGACAGGGAGTGCATTACGGACATGGCTATGAAGGGGAGCCGACCCGATATCGATAGCAGGAGGTGGATTCATGATCAAACGTTCATGCACACCGCGATTTGTAGGCACCCGGACATTCAATCCAACGGAGAGGGTCGTGATCAAACGTTCCTGTACTCTGGTGTTCAATACCATCGTACTGATCGCGTGCGTGGTTGTGTGCATGATCACGTACGTGATCGCATGCGGATATGCGGGCGCATCCCTGCCCGCACTGAACCATTCTGGCGATTACACGGTGGTTTTGACTTATGGACAGACACCGTACCAGCTCGGATACCGCACAAACACATCGACCGGATGGGACTGGTGGGATGGAAGCGGGGGGAACAGGCAGAAGAATATTGTGCTGGTAAATGTATTCAGGAAGGTTATCGAAGACGGCAAGCCCTCACCGAAGCCTGTCAGCGGGCTATCTATCAATGTCACCATCACATATCCCACCTACAATTACACAACAGGTTTCTCCACGAACCGCACCACCGCAATCGCTCTTGAAGAGGATGAGAAGCATCATTGCTACTGCGGAACATTCTATTATCCGACTGATGCGTACACAGGCGCATATCACATCGATTTCAGAAATGTGATCGATTCAATCGAGATATCCTTCGACACAAACTTCGCAACAACGCTCTGGGGATGTCAGGCAGGGGGATGCCATGACGCATGGAGTACACAGACGAATCCATCCGAACGATTCCCAACGACCACAATACATCCGAACAGGATCCTATCAGGATCGCTTGCGAGTGACTGCCAGAGTATGTGCCACAGCCCTTATGCTTCCCAGTTCCTCACAGCAACTCCTGTGCATCTGCATGAGATACAATTCGGTCATGAAGGAGGGTTCATCTGCGGTAAGGAAGGTGCGGTAACGATATTTGAAGTCGATGACAAATGCGGAAGAGCCATCCTGACGATGAACACATCCAAACCAGGGCACCCAGGATCAGATCTGGTCAGACCAAGAGTTCAGACACCGCTTGTCAGTCCATCCCATGTATTCATCGCAAACTGCACCGACTGCCATACGAGCTTTACCCATGATGAAGTGGGAAGTGCGAGATACAAGATCGCAGATCCCAATTACCTCAATGGAACAGCTATCCCCAACACCGGTGTCCATTCAAGCGTGAAGTGCGAACTCTGTCATGGACACTTGAGTTATCCATCGATCCCCTCTGATCAATATTCATTGACCGGCATGCTTGGCGACTATGCTCCGATGTTTACCTCGTATCAGCGAAGAGAGGATTCCTTCATCATCAATGTGAGCGATGACCGGGACATCAATGTAACGGTGGTCGGGGATGATCCTGCATACAATCTGACGCTCTCCCTGATCGGTCCAATCGATGGCACCACCCTTCAGGATCTGAACACAAGCGACAACTGGCGCGGCACCTACTATGTTCCAGGCGTGAACGGGAGCGCATCATTTGCCACTGGATCAGAGATATATCGCCCACAGAATGCCACACGCGCAAAATATACCGTACTCGAAGACGATCCACAGGAAGGGACATGGGTAGCAAGGATATTCGGCTGGTCGGAAGGGATGATCAATTATACAATCACATCCAGTCATCCGATCGCACATAAGCCGGTCATCCATATTCCGTGGAACTGCAGCGAATGTCACAACCGGAATCCTCCGCCTGACTGCGATGGCGCACGCACCGAGATACCGATACCGAACTGGGATGAGCGTGGAATCGCGTATGCACATGCCGATATGGGTGGTGGTGGCGGCAGTGGCGGGTATGATGTGCCGTGCAGATCGTGCCACAACGCACTCCATGAGGTTGCGATCATGAACTGCACCGATTGCCACACACTGATCTCTGGCGGACACGCCGGAATTCCGGGTCATATCCGGAAGAACTGCACGACATGTCATTTCGAGCCTCATTATGAGCCATGGAACGTCACATCGTCGACCACCGTGGAACAGACGAATCGCAGTTTTGATATCCCAAGGGGGGGAATATGCGGATTCGTCGATACGATCCCGATGTACGCCAGATGGCTCACATTCAATCTGACCGGATATGGCGAAGAACTCGAACTGGTCGTTGTCAGCCCAGGTGCGGTCGCAGAGGCGGGTGTGAACATCACTGAGTATGCCGCAGAACACGGATACGGGAGTTGCTGCACCCTCAATATGAGTGACGAGATCGGGTCTCTCCGGTTCGACGGGGGGAAGGTTCTTTGCGACCGGAACAATGATACTCACAAGTTTGTGAGTGTGGAGAACCCGGAACCCGGGGATTGGTATATCTACACGATCAGGATCGATCCAGGTTCCACTCTGGCACCATCGGGTCCGGGTGCGGGGCTCTCGACCACGTACAGCTCCGGTTTCTACGCCGGATGTGTCAAGTGCCACGATTCAACGCTGCCCGTGGCCCCACCGATCCTGCCACCGAACTTCGTTGTTTCTGACTTCAGCGACGGCATCCACGCAGAGGCGAACGGCGGGGATGGTGATATCAATCGGTCGTGCTGGGCGTGCCACGGAGATGGTGGTGAGCCGTCCGGTCACCCCGGAAAAAATGTCAAGAAGATGAACTGCAGCAACAATGACTGTCACACCTTCGATCAATCAAAATACAGAGAACCGATGATATACGAGCATTTCAAGGATGCTGACAGACTCGATAACCGGGGAAACATCACCACCTCAAATATCAGCACCACGGTTGGGTGTGACGCATGCCATATCAACAGCATAATCGATACCGGTGATCCGGTTACAAGCAGGACCTACAGGGTATCCCATTACGGCTTGACCCGTGACCTGATGGCATATTCGGATAATATCCGAACGAACTGCACCTACTGCCATGAGGATGAGGAGAATTCAGAGGACTGGGGAGATGCGATCGATCCGATGGACGAGGAATCGACGATGATCGACGATGATGAGGAGGCAACCATGCATGCAGGCGATCTCTGGGAACTCAGGAATGGCTATATATTCAAGGTTGTATCTGTCGATCTTGCTGGGGGCAATGCACGTGTGCAACTGAGCAGGGCGGGGAAGGTACTTGAAGAGCAGGTTGTGAGCAGGAACATCCCATTTGAATACGAGAAGACGATCACAGAGGATGGTAGAACTTATGACCAGACCATCGTTCTCTTGAATCTGACAGGCGTCATGAGGGGTGTGGATGATGTGGTTGCGACATTTGAGGGAAGAACGATCAAACGGATTCATCCGGAGACCACGAATGCCGCATGTTATGCCTGCCATGCGGAAGGATATGCAAGAAACAGTCGATACAACATCACGGATCGGAGAGGGGATGTGACCTATTATACAAAGGTGGTTGTCGATTTCGAGTATGCGGGTAACCAGTCAAAGACGCTTTCGTCCGGTGATGACTGGAATCTCGGAGATGGATTCGTTCTCACAACAACAGCGATCGATATAGGTGGGGATCTTGCCAGACTCGAACTGAGGCGGAATGATGCCACTGTTGAGGAATATGCGGTGCACACCGGTGATGTCTTCGAATATGAGACTAACATCCCTCCATTTACCGATGTATGCATATTCAGAGCGAACGTGTCAGGGATATTCAG
>JAGGRW010000138.1 GCA_021159385.1 Methanosarcinales archaeon | reverse complement strand
GTGAACCTGCCCCCGTGCCGCTCCATAACTTCAATCGTGATCGCTTCAAGCTCTCCGCTTTGTATCGTCTTGACATGTACTATGTTCGACTCAAACTCGTTAGTCCCCGTAGTTATGCATGATCTCCCGAAAGGACGTGTTTCCAATCTGCTATTATGGTGGTTGCGGCATAACTGCTTGTGTATTTCGGGTGCTAAACATATATAGTTGAAACACGATTAGTCTAATCATGATTCAACAATTCATAGACCGGGAAGACGAACTTGCATTCCTGAAGAGCAGGCTCGATTACGATGAGCCACAACTCCTGATAATCTACGGCAGGCGCCGTGTCGGAAAGACCGAACTGTTGGTGCGGTTTATGCACGAAAATCCGGATATTCCGTCGATATACTTCCTTGCCGGGCGTAAACGCTGGGTTGACAACTTGAGAGAACTTCAGACTGTGATGGCAGGCATAATTGGTGATGATCTCTTCACGCGGGTTTACTTTTCAGATTACATCGAATTGTTCAGCGAATTTAGTGAACGGTACCGCGGGCAGATAATAATCACAATCGATGAGTTTCCGTATCTGCATGATCCGACACGGGACATCGAATCGATGTTCCAGAAGATATATGATGAAATCATTTCAAACACAAAGATATATCTTATACTGTGCGGATCAAGTATCGCCATGATGGAATCGATGCTCGTATACAAAAGTCCACTCTATGGGCGGAGAACCGGGCAGTGGCTGGTAGAGCCACTTGGATTCAAGGAATCCTGCAAATTTTTCAGTGAATATGACATTGAGAGAAAAATAGAGACTTATGCGGTACTTGGTGGAATCCCATTCTATCTCAACATGTTTGACTGCCGGTATACGGTTATTACGAACATCGAGCGGACGTTGCTCAACAAAGGATCGGTTCTATACCGGGAGCCAGAGTTTTTGCTGCGGGAAGAGTTAAGAGAGCCTCGAAATTATTTTGCGATACTCAAAGCAATCTCTTCCGGAAACACAAGGTTTTCAGACATACTGAACGCGACCGGCATTGCGAAGAGCATGGCATCGAAGTATCTCGATCTTCTGCATGATCTGCGGATCATCAGGAAGACTGTGCCTGTTACTGTGACGCGTGAGAAGATACGGGACACACGATACTACCTCGAGGACAATCTGTTCAAATTCTGGTTCAAGTTCGTGTACCCAAACGATGGATTGATAGAATCAGGAGATGTCCCGACCGTAATCGGGCGGATCAGGTCAGAGTTCGATTCATACACAAGTTTTGCATTCGAAGACGTTTCAAAAGAGTTCCTATACGAGATCAGGCAGGATTTACCATTTCAATTCGAAAAAATCGGGAGATGGTGGCATAAAGACGTGGAAATCGATCTGGTCGCTCTCAGCGAGCGCACACGCGAGATGATGTTTGTCGAGTGCAAGTGGCAGAAAAAGAAGACCGGTGTGAGCGTCCTTAAGAACCTGCTGGCAAAATCCGGTCGTGTTGAGTGGGGTGGCGATGGACGCGTGGATCATTACTGTGTAATCTCAAGATCCGGATTGACCGCGGGGGCAGAGGCGTTTGCAGAGGAGAATAACATCATGTCGTATGATCTGGCGGATGTGTGCCGGGTATTCTGCGAAAACCCCTGAACTTCTGCTGGCGATCATGTTAGGTGGGCATCGGTCGCTGTGTGCTCATGTTCCGATTTGCCATTACAAAAGCCCCACCTTTTCGGCATCTGTTGAAAACCACAGAATCCGTCAGAATCAGAAAAAGTCATAGGGTTTTGAAACACTTTCACGCGAGATATCAGAGAGCTATAACCGTTTGCGTGCCCGGAGTTTGGTATGGGTTGCGGGGTGCAGGGTTGTGGTAAAGATATATGCAAAGTGCGATGAGATACTCCTTGCGCCGGTCCGATTGAAAAGAGGAGAGGCGCTGGAGAGCGCAATGATCGAGATCACCAATCTGTCGAGGAACTGGAAGGAGTTTTCGATTCACATCGATCTCTGCATCGAAGAAAATGAGTATTTCGTGATTCTTGGGCCAACCGCATCCGGGAAGACGCTGCTTCTTGAACTGATTGCCGGATTTTACCGTCCCGACAGCGGCGAGATCGCAATCGGCGGAAGAGACATCACCAACCTTCCGCCGGAGCAAAGGGCTGTTGGTTTCGTGTATCAGGATTATTCGCTTTTTCCACATCTGAATGTCGAAGAGAATATCGGGTTCGGATTGAAACTAAAGGGCGATTTTTTCACAAAAACAGAGAAAACCCATCCCGATGAACGGAGGAAAAAAGTACAGGAGATCATGGATACGTTGGGCATATCGCACCTGTCGCACCGCTATTCCCTGACGCTCTCCGGCGGCGAGCAGCAGCGGGTTGCACTTGCGCGGGCGATCGTGACAGATCCAAGGATTCTCCTCCTCGACGAGCCGCTCTCTGCGCTTGACAACCGGACGCAGGGGCTTTTGCGGGACGAGTTGAAGCGGATGCACCGCGAGGCAGGGTTAACGACTGTCCATGTCACGCACGACCAGACCGAGGCGATGGTTCTTGCGGACAGGATTGCGGTGATGATGGATGGGAAAGTCGTGCAGGTCGGGACTCCGGAGGAGATATTCAACTCTCCTGCGAACTCAGAGATTGCGGAGTTCGTCGGAACCGAGAACATCCTCGCAGGTGTTGTCGTGTCAAACGAGGGCGGGCTTGCCGTAATCGAGGTTGAGGGGAACCTCATGGAGGCGGTTTCTGACTACGGCGCAGGCGAACGTGTGCGCCTCTGCCTGCGTCCCGAAGATGTTGCGATAGCTTCCATAACTGCGGCACACGACGCTGCGCGTGAGCACAGAGAGTCCGATCATCGCGAGAGCAGCGTGCGAAACGTGTTTCGCGGGACGATAACAGAGATTGTGCCACACGGGGCACTGACACGCGTCAGAATCGATTGCGGAGTCGAGATCGTTTCGCTCGTAACGAAGCAATCTGTGGCAGCGATGGGGCTCGCTGTGGACTGTTGGGTCTGCGTCTCATTCAAGGCGGCTGCTGCGCATGTGATACGGTGATGCGATGCATCTGGTGCAAAACTCTCCTGCCGCCGCCCTTCCCCGCCCTTCGCTACAACCTGACATGCACCCCGCCGTCCCGCAGACACTCCTTCACCTCGCCAACCGTGTACTCTCCGAAGTGGAAGATGCTTGCAGCCAACGCCGCGGACGCATTCGTGTCCCGGAGCACCTCGAGGATGTGTTCGGGATTCCCGCAGCCGCCTGATGCGATCACCGGGATGTTCACGCTGTCGCTGACAGCCCTCGTCAGTTCGATGTCAAATCCGTCCTTTGTGCCGTCCCTGTCCATGCTCGTGAGCATAATATCCCCTGCGCCACGCTCTTCTGCCTCTATCGCCCACTGGATCGCATCGATGCCTGTAAACTCCCTTCCGCCGTAGAACGAGCACTCAAACCAGCATACACCATCAGGCGTGTCCACCATCTCCCGGCCGGGCTCGCGTCCGTTCCGTCGCTTTGCATCGATTGCAAGGACGCACGCCTGATTTCCGAAGTACTTCGCGATATCGTTTATGAGGTCCGGGTTCTTGAGTGCCGCAGTGTTGACCGAGACCTTGTCCGCTCCTGAATTAAATGCAGTCCGGGCATCCGCGAGCGCCCTGATGCCGCCGCCGACCGTGAGCGGCATGAAGACGTTCTCAGATGTCTTCTCGATGACCTTTGCCATCGTCTCTCTCCGTTCGTGCGAGGCAGTGATGTCAAGGAAGATCAGTTCGTCTGCGCCCTGCCGGTCATACTCTTCGGCAAGCTCCCAGGGGATGCCTGCGTACCTGATCTGCTTGAATTTGACTCCTTTCACAACCCTGCCATGCGGGACTCCGAGATCGCAGTCAAGGCACGGAATGATTCGTTTTGCTAACATTTAACTTTTCTCCAACAAAGTTTCACAGAAATACAATGCCGCTGGTAGCCGCGCCATGCTACAAAAGATCGGTGCTATGCTCATGTTCCCGCGACAC
>JAGGRW010000070.1 GCA_021159385.1 Methanosarcinales archaeon | reverse complement strand
ATGGTGGTGTGGCTGGGAATTGTGTTCGGAACTCGGCAGTTTCGGAAGTACTGTTCTTGGAATCGGAGTTATTACCTCCATCCTCGTAAAAAACTCAAGCAACTCACTGGTTTATGATATTGCTATATGGCTCTTCTTTACTATATTATTCAGTCAAATTATTTTATCTTGTGTATATACATTGACCGGGGGGATGGAAGGTAGCATTGAGGTAGCAGTCGGGTCAGGAGTGCTGAACCTCTCGCCGGGTCATCATTATGCACAGGTTGCAATGGGCGCGAACAATGTGGGCTGGGGAGGTAGCCTTGGCGGAGACCCGCGTATAGCAGGCATCTTCGACACACACTTCACCCTCGCCCAGTGGCTCACCGAATTCTGGATGAACCTTGTCGTGCTGATCGTAACCCCAATAATCCTGCTCATCACCGCTTTCATCGCGTTTCTCAGGAAGGATATCACCAGATGATCAAAGAAACACTCGCAGTCCTGATAATCATACTACTATCCGCCCCCCTGACCAGCGCAGACTTTGCCCACATCGCGGTCACAACCGACGTAGTCGGCAAGATCATCCGCCCCGGCGATACAGCAGAGTTTACACTCTCCCTTGAAAAGGGCTACAACACGACAGACGACGTTTCGGTGACACTCTTCATCGACAAAAAACCAGATGATGGCTGGATGGCTGGTTTTTATGAAGATGATGATCAGGTAAGCAGGATAACCTTCCCTGCCGATGAATCCGGCAAAAAACAGGTAACTCTACGGGTGAGAACACCGGAAAATGCAAGTGATGGCACTTATGTGATAAAAGCAGGATTTCAGCCTTATGGCGAGAGCGTAACAAACTACGAATTCATTTACAGGGACTTCGTTGTGGATGTGGACAGGAATGCCGCTCTGAATCTTGATATCTATGCGGATATTCCAGGGCGGGCGACCCATCCGGGAACGCCTGTGACCGTTGGCATCAACGTCGAGAACGATTACGACAGCAGGACAGTGGTCAAACTCGATGTGATCTCAAAGCCGCCTGAATGGGGTGTTGACCTATTATCAGATGACGGTTTTCGGATCACAAAGATCTGCGTGCCGGCAAATGGCGAAAAGGAGATTGATGTTGTTGTCTGCCCGCCAGTGAACGTGAGCAAAGGAGACTACACAATCACAATCGGGGCAGCACCTGAAACCGGAGACCAGTACATCACAGAGGATCTCAGCATCTCAATCAATCCTGAGATCGAGTCTCCTCAGAGTCTGAGCACATATCTGGAGGTACATGCTCCGATCACCGGTCTTGAGATCAGACCGGAGACCCCGGCAGAATTCATCGTCACCCTCGAAAGCAGATACGACCAGCGAATATCCCTGAACCTGAAGGCACTGGAGATGCCAGAGAACTGGGATGTGGAATTTCTCTCTGTCGAGGATGAGGATACGAGAATAACCACGCTGGAGATGCCGCCTGGAGGCGAGCAGCAATTGGAGGTCAGGATAAGACCCACAACAAATGCAAGCGACGGGATCTATCCGGTGATCGTGGGCGCTCTCCTCGATGACGGCAGGAGCGTATCACAGAAGCTGGAGGTTGCGATCAACGAGGGGATAGAGAAGGGGCAGATACTCAGCATATATCCGAGTTACAGCGAGGTGACGCTCAATCCGGGAAGTTCCACCGAGGTACGGGTGAATATCAGGAACAACTGGGACGAACCACTGGAAAACGTGCAACTTGAGGTGCAGGACGTAAACGGCATCAAAACCGAGATCAGGAGCTTTGGGACGATCGAAGAACTGGAGCCCGGCGAATCCAGAACGATACCGGTCGAAATCACTGCAAGAGCAGATGCCGGAAGTGGAGTGAAGGAGATATTTATGCGGGCGAGGAGCAGTGACATCCAGAGCGAGGAGAAGAGTATCAGGGTGGATATCAGGAAATCGAGCGGCAGCGGGTTCATTGGTATCGGGCTCGTCCTGCTTGCGATCCTCGTTCTTGCAGTAATGATTCGTAAGTTCGGGAGACGATAGTTATGGAAACGATGATTGAAACAAAAGAACTTACCAAACGTTTTGGTAAGGAGAATGAGATCGTGGCTGTGGATTCGCTCTCTTTGAGCGTGGCTGCTGGCGAGGTATTCGGGTTCGTCGGTCCGAATGGTGCTGGCAAGACCACCACCATGAAGATGTTAATCGGGCTCCTCGAGCCGAGTTCCGGATCGGGCAGGGTTGCAGGATATGACATCGTGAGGGAGGTGATCAGGATAAGGGAGGTTACTGGTGTGCTTCCTGAGCCAGCCGGGTATTATGACAACCTCACTGCAAGGCAGAATCTCAGATTCTACGGCAAACTCTACGAGATCGAAGAGAAACAGAGGGAGGAGAGGGTCGTTGAGTTGCTCAAGCTCGTTGGACTGGGTCATGCCATCGATCAGAAGATCGGTGGCTTCTCGACAGGCATGCTCAAGCGGTTCGGTCTGGCTCAGGCGCTGATAAACGAGCCGAGCATCCTGTTTCTGGATGAGCCAACGAGCGGCATAGATCCGCTTGGAGCGCAGGAGATGCGGGATCTGGTCAGTAACTTGAGCAGGGAAAGGGGCGTTACCGTTTTCCTGAGTTCGCATTCGATGACCGAGGTCGAGGAGATCTGCGACAGGATCGGTGTGATATCGAGAGGAAGGTTGATAGCGGTCGGTACAGTGGAAGAACTCAGAGATAGGGTGCGGGAGAAGGAAGGGGTTCGGTATTTACTGGAGGTGTCTGACCTGGATGCTAAAGAGGTTGCTCTGGCACTGGAGCAGATCAGAAGCGTGCACTCGGTTGAGGTTTCAGATGGCGGGATACGGCTGCTGGCGGATAAGGGGGCACGTATGGAGATCGCCGAGGTTGTGAAACGCTCCGGTGGTGCTGTATCGAGATTTGAGGAGGAGAGGATGGATCTTCAGCGGGTGTTCTTGAGGTTGATTGGGGCGTGAGGTAATTTCTGGGCAGATTACCGATAGGAAAGAGTTGTCCGCGTTCATAATACAGAAGAAGCGACTGGATTAGCCGTTGAATACGAGAATACGGTAATCTGGTAGATTACATTCAGGCGATAACTGCAAATCGATTCGTAGTTTAAGCAAAACTTAATAGATACCCAATTAAACGCTTGACAGGAACTGAATTAAAAATCAACAGTCAGTTCTCATAAAAATGAAAGAGGACATAACATGAACAACAGAACAATATGGATAACCGCATTCCTGCTCGCAGGACTCGTGGTCTCTGCCGGGCTCGCCTCTGCTGGATTCTGGGGCGGAAGCTCGGATGCTCCAGCGATTCAGCAGAAGAAGGTGATCACCGTGTCCGGCTACGGCACTGTTGACACACATCCTGATGAGGCGGTGCTCAGGCTCGCTGTGGTGACGCAGTCAGAGGATGCGAAGAACGCAAGCGATGAGAACGTCGAGAAGATGGATGCGGTGCTTGCCGCGCTTTATGAGATCGGGATATCAGAAGAGGATGCTGTGACATCCGGTTATCGAGTGTGGCCACAGTACAGCTGGAGGGACGATGAACAGCAGCTCATCGGCTTTCAGGTGCGCAACTCACTGACCGTAACAGTCAGAGACATCGAGAAGATCGGTGATGTGATCGATGCCGCGCTTTTTGCAGGTGCAAACGAGATCAATGACGTAACATTCACTGTGAGCGATTCCCGACAGACTGAACTCAGGTACGAGGCTATCGCAGACGCTGCGGATAAAGCAAAGGCTGACGCAATGGCTGTGGCAAAGGCAATGGATGTAGCGATCGTGGGTCCGGTCGAGATATCGACCACAGGATCGCAGTTTTCGCCGTACAGGATGTATATGGGTTACGATACCGGTTACAAAGGATCGGAAGTGGAAGAACTGACAATGCCGACTCCAGCGGTGGCTGCACCCCCGCAGATCCAGCCCGGAGACGTGACGGTCTCGGCGCAGGTGACTGTGGTGTATGAGTTCGGGTGAACGGGACGGTTGAGATGGAAGAGAGAGAGCAGCATACAGCATACGGATTCAGTGCGTTAATAATTCTTGGCATTCTGATTCTGTCGAACACGGCATCGGCATGTGTAAATCCAACAGATTCGTTTGCAACCGAGGTTCTGTTGAACAAACCCGGAGTTTCATACAACTTATCCGAAATGATCGGATCAGATGACGTCATCGTCAAAATGAAGGAAGTCCCTGTAAAGAGCGAACACGAACATACGGGAGTGCCAACACCGCAGGCGATCATAAT
>JAGGRW010000026.1 GCA_021159385.1 Methanosarcinales archaeon | reverse complement strand
ACTATGTTTTATAGAATATAAATGTATTCGGAAGTAGGGGTATTCGGAACTACTGCATCCATCATAAACTTTATATATTGACACACCAGAGATTTCATGATATTCGATCGATCTGCCGCCGGGGGGCGTGCATGTCGATCTATCGATAAAAGGGGAGAAGTGGCAGATGGAGCCTATTACAAGTGTAACGAGTACAAGCGGTCCACGTGTCTTAACCATAGCATCAGGAAAAGGTGGGACCGGGAAGACCTCAACTACAGTGAATCTGGGAACCGCGCTTGCACTCATCGGAAAGAAGACGATGATTCTCGATGCTGATATCGCGATGGCGAACATGGCGCTGCATCTCGGAATCGAGAAAAGCCCGACCACTCTGCACGATGTCCTTGCAGGAACTGCCGACATCAGGGATGCAGTTTATGAGTTGGAATCAGGACTTAAGGTCGTTCCGTGCGGCGTATCGCTCTCCGGATTCGAGCAGTCCGATCCGGAACGGTTGGGAAAAGCTCTTGAGGAACTGACTCAAGAGATCGAGTTTCTATTGATCGATGCTCCGGCAGGAATCAGCAAGGACGGGGTGATCCCGCTCGCGGTATCGGACGAGGTGTTGCTTGTGGTGAACCCTGAGATCTCATCGCTTGCCGACGCACTCAAGACAAAGATGGTGACCGAGATGGTCGGGAGCCATGTCGGCGGCGTGGTACTGAATCGTGCGAGCATCGACAAGACAGAACTATCGAAACGAGAGGTTGGGTCGATTCTTGCATCAGAGGTCATTGCAGCGATCCCTGAGGATGCCGAGGTTCGGAGGTCGGCTGCGTTCAAACAGCCGGTCGTTATCAGGAAAAAAGACTCTCCGGCGGCAGTAGCACTCCGGAAACTCGCAGCAGACATCGCAGGCGAAACATTCACAGAACCAGAGTCCCGCGGCAAACAGGAGGGGTTCGTAGGACGGTTCGTGCGGAGCATATTCGGGGGGTGAACGGTTATGAATGTGATAGAGTTGGTGATAAGCGTCCTTCTGATAGCGTCACTCGCAGCGAACGTGATTCTCTGGATACGCATCCAGCAGCTGAACGTTGATATCACTGCGATGGCGTCGAGGATGAACACCACCGATGAGGAACTGGACACACTGGCAACGCGGCTGGATGAGATCAAAAAACTGACTCTGCGATAAACTGACTCTGCGATAGGAAGAGGGGCGATCATGGCAGATATTGTACTGAAACGAATGGTCACCGATCTTGCAAAGATCGATGGACTTCTGGAATCGATTGTCACATCAAAGGACGGCGTGGTACTGGCAGAACATGTTGACCGTGACCCGGATGGCTTCGGTGCATTATGCACATTTGCCGGAAGTATAGGCGAACAGGTCTGCACGGACATGGATCTCGGGGAGTTGTCAGACGTTGTGGTATCAGGAGCCGGATCCAAGATACTGACAGTGCCGCACGATGATTATTTTATAGGCGCAGGAATCGATGGGACTGCATCGGTTGCAATCGTTGAAAAGGAGATTCGGACGGTATTAAGAGGAATATAGTATGATCCTTCCGAAAGGTACTGTGGTCTTTGAGAATCTCACGAGCACGATGATTAACATCGACGGTTTCTTCGACGAACTGAAGAAACGGAGGCTCACCGGGTATGTCACGGCAACGACCAGCGATATATCCGGAACAATATTCTTTCGAGACGGAGTACCTGTGAATGCGATCGAGGAGATGGGTTCTGACAGGATCGTCGGCGAGTCTTCGCTCATCGATCTTGTGCGGCGGTGCCAAACCGAGGGCGTTGCGCTCGATGTGAGCGAGCTATCAACGTCAATTCTGAATGCTGTGATCGGGCTTCTGAACAGTGAGACCGTGTACAAGAACCTCAGGTCGGATTTCGTAAGCCTCGACAAACTACTCATGACGCTTGAGGAAGAGAAGCACACCGGATGCCTCGAGATCACAATGGACGCCGATTGCGGGATGCTCTTCTTTGAGAACGGGATTCCGATAGACGGCACATTTGTCAGGTCAGATGGGACAGACATCACAGGTAGCGACAGCTTGAATATGATTCTGGACGCATCCGAACAGACGAACGCCACAATCAACGTGTATCGAGCGGATATGGTGGAATCGGAGGGAGACCTCGCAACTGCTGACAACTCCAAAACTGACAACTCCGAAGAACTGCTCGAGGTGTACAACGAGGTTATATCCGGAATCGAAGCGCGGATAAATAATCTGATCGGATCCGGCAGATTCAAGCGTGAGCTTACATCAGCGATTGCGTCCCACAACCTCAAGGATCTGACCTACGACGAGGGCGTGATCGTATACACTGGCGAGTTGAACCAATCCGACTTTGTGAGCGTGTTGAACAGTGTTATCGCAGAGGCGATCGGTGGGGTTTCGACCATAATCCCGAAACGTACAATCGAAAGCAGCATCCGGATGGGCTTGAAGGACCTAACGGCTGCGCACAAAGAAGAGATCGAACGATTCGGAATCTACGAGACGATTTTTAAGGGGTGAAAAACTTGAGTGGAACTTTAGCGATATACCTTGAATGGTTATTAAAGCAAAGGAGATATAAAAATGAATAAATCAACATTGGTTGCAGCCATTGTGCTGCTCTGCGCAACATCCCTTGCGGGTGCGGCGGGTGCTGTGGATGCTGCCAAACTCGATTACGGCATCGTCATGTATACGGATGCACTGGAGTATGCGACATTTATACTATGTATGGCATATCTCCTGTATTCGATACAGAAGTATGCTGTGGGCGGCGCGAAGGCATGGAGCATCATTGCTCTTGCAGTGGGGCTGCTCATCGTCTCCGCATTCGGCGATCTTGTGGAGAACTTCGCAGCAGCAGCCCTGATGGACACGATCGAGGACGTGTGCCTGATGGCGGGGATGGTGGCTCTTGCTGTCGCTCTCAAGAATCTTGCGAAGGTCGTGGCATAGAGGAAACAGGAGTAAGAGGTCTAAAAGATGGCGATATATTCGACAGATGTCGGTCTGGTTGTAACAGTTATAGAGGTGCTGGCAGCAATCGTTGCCGGTTTCTACGGACTTGTGATCTACAGATCAACACAAGGCGGAACCACGATGTTTACGTTCATAGCGATATTTGCGGTTTTTTCCGCACTAATCGGTGTCAGCGATCTATTTGAGCCGATCTTCGGGGGCGACACCATACTCGGCAGATCGGTTCCGGAGGCGATTGAGAACACAATCATTCCCGCACTCTCTGTTCTGGCTGTGCTGATCGCAACCGAACTTTCAAGATTTGCGCGTGGTGGGTAAAATGGAGATACTTCAGGAATTTAACAAGACAGTAAACGTTCTCGGTGCGTTCGTGCTCGGGGATCAGGGGCTTATGGCGTCCACGCTTCCTCAGTCCATCGATCACGCGTCGATCGTTTCGGCGGGAAACGGAATCCTGCGAACGATGCAGGGGATTGAATCGACTACAGCAAAGAAGATCGACGAGATGACGATCAAAGGTGCCAACGGAACGATCGTTGCACGCAACCTCGAGAAGGGATGTCTCTGCGTAGTGTGCACCGGAAACGTCAATCTCGCGCTCATAAACCTGACGCTCGGTGCAGTCTCGAAGAGCGTGAACGATGCGCTCGCAGCAGAGGGCGCCCGTCCCGTTAAGACGCGGACTGCGGGCGTATCGCATCTCGGGGGCATGGGTTCGGATGCGATGGCGAAGTTGAGGGCAACGCTTGGCGGGAAGTGGACTGCCCGGCACTCAAGTAGCGTACATGGTTGACCGCGGGACTTTTTAATTCGTCTCGTGGTCTTTTACTTCACAGGGGGATACAATGCAGCTGCCATCCGGACAACGAATAAAGATCGACGCCAGAAACATACCTGACGCCATTGCCGAAGCAGAAGGGCTGGAACTGACCGGCTACCTCCGGTTTATGTACGAGACCGGGGAGATTCTGTGTGATTTTTATTTCCTGGTGGATGGCGGCACTGTTGTCGGGGTGTACGCAACAATCGCCGAAGATGAGTTGTATGGCAGCGCGGTACACAACATCGACATTCCGCAGAATATCAGCGGATCGTGCGATGCGCAGGTGTGGAGCAGATACACCCTCGAGACCGTTCTTGCGGAGTATCCTGCGACAAAGATCGATGGATCGTCCCAAACCATATCTGACTCAGGATCCGGGTCCACATCCGGTGCGAGGGCTGAGACTGTGACCAGTGGCAGTGGTGGTAGTGGCAGTGGTGGTAGTGGCAGTGGCAGTGGTGGTAGTGGCAGTGGTGGTAGTGGCAGTGGTGGTAGTGGTAGTGGTGGTGATCGTGATCGTGATCGTGGTGCGGATGGCGGCGCCGACGTCGTCTCAGACGAACCGTCTGATGCGCCCGCAACCAAGATCGCAGGCATCAGG
>JAGGRW010000175.1 GCA_021159385.1 Methanosarcinales archaeon | reverse complement strand
GGATTTCGGGTTCAAGACGAAGCCCGCATCAAATCAAAGTCTAAAGATATGAAAAATTCGGAGATACTGGCGTGATCATCTGTCAGCCAGCCGCCGCCGCACCCGTGCCCGCGAGCAGCACCGCGATCACCCGTCAGGTCGATCGATGCCACCACCACCGCCCGCCCCCCTCTTCCTGAGCCGATAGTAGTTGAGCGGATGCGAGACCCTCGCACAGAGGCTGTCCGCGCCGATGCAGTTCCCGTACGTCTTCATCGTGTCGCAGCCGGGTGCGGTGTACTCACGTCCTGTGATGTGCTCGACCTGATATCTGGTTCGCGACTCATCGAAGTCGGGCGACCCGCTGAACATGCGCACGATCTCATCCGCGCCCATGCCGATGTTCAGCAGAAACGAGGTCGCGGCAAACCTTGCAGAGTGCGGCAGGTTGACGCCCTCCTGCAGCATTGCGATTGCGTGTGCGATGCACGGCGGAAATGCATCCGGGTCGGCAGCGCCTGCAATCTCAAACTCGGTCTTCCGCGCTCCGAGAGCATCCCTGACAGATTCGATGTGCGCAGACAGCGCATCGCAGACGTCGAGGTCAGGCGGAAGATCGAGTGGCAGACCGCCCCGGATGCGGTCGCTTATCGCCTCCTGCAAAAGCCGCCGAAACTCACGCTCGGAGATGCGAACGACGCCTCCGGAGAGCCTTCTGTTCACGAGTTTCCATCCGGGATCACGCATGCGGTGGGCGTACCTGACGTAATCCGCAAAATGGATGCTGAGTCCCTGATCAGACGATTCGATCCGCATCCCGAACTCCTCGCCCATCACAAGCAAGAAATCCAGCGGTTCGGCTTTGAGCGACTCGTAAACAGCTTTTGCTTCGGCAAGCGCATACCTGCGGATCAGATAGTTGTCCCCTACGCAGGATACGATCATTCTGGCGATCGGGTACGACAGCAGTTCAAGGTCGGTCCCGATCTCATAATCCCTCTCGATTCTGCCCTCGATCGCCTGAATCACCCGCTTCATGCCGCGGCTGCGGGCGCGGTCATAAGCGTGCCTCCCGAGGAGGTCGGGCAGCGGGATATCCAGTTCCCTGACGTACGCGGTGGCTCCGGACGTGAATGGATACGTGGCAAGGCGGGAGTCGGGCGCGGGCGCCATATTGTAATATCTGAAAGCGCAATCGTTGTTATACTTCGCATCACAACGAGTACCATCGCAGCCACAACCACCAACAGCAGCAGGCGGGTCATGCCGCAGCCTCCGCCCGCGAGAAGGCGCAATTGTCCGCACGCCCGCGAGACGCGATTCCCGAGCAGGAGCCCAGGAGCCACACCCCTTCTACTTATTTTTCAGCACATCCCGTATCGCGAGCAGATTTAGCCTCGACTGAGGCGCAATCATCGTCGTAAGCGGATCCACGAAGAGAATGTTCTCTTTGACCAGATACCTCTTTGAGACCTCATCCACCTCGTTCATGCCAATCTCCCCTCTTTTTACGAACATCTTCAAGGCAGATACCAATTTCTCGTAGTGCACATCACAACGTTTGCTGCCTATCGTAATCTCATCTCCCAATTCCTTAACGAGCTTCAATCGAGTTTCCAGTTCACCGGTTCTGAATGTGAACATCTCTTTAGCTTTCTCTTCCCTGTTTTCGCAGTTTATGAGTTCAACCAGACAGACCGGCTTTCCACCGCAGTATTCCCACGCCACCCTCGTATCCTCGCGAGTAAAGCCATAACCTTTCAAAAACGCGGCTGTAGCCTCGTAACCAAAATCATCCACCATGAGATACCTGCACCTGCCTTCCAGTACCGCCTCGCTGTAAACCCGCTCCATAAAAAGCGAATCAGACGTTACTGCAAAGACGTGGCACAGATGCAACTCTTTTGTCAATCGGATAAACAGATTGAAGAGTTCATAGATCAGATGCGTATTAATCCTGACATCTCCTATCTTTTGCAATTCGTCCACGATCAACACAGGAACTTTATTCTCTACTATCTCGGTGAAATAATCTTCTAAAAACTCAAATACATCTTCATAAGTTTTTTCTCTGAAAAACAAGTCCAGAACGCCTTCGGTTATGGGTATGCCACTGAATTTCAAACTTTTTAGCGATGCAACTGATATCGTCTCTAATATCTCCTTATACTCCTTTTTCTCCCGATCCAACTTGAACAGAGCCCGGACAAAATCATCATAATTCGATATGAACTTTCCCCTGAGATTTACGTAGAAGACAACGTAGTTATCTGGCAGCTCTTCGATCAGGTGTGTGATCAACGCTGTTTTTCCGGAGTTTATCGGCCCGTAGACAAACGTGATCAGGGATGGTTCCGCATATAAGATATCCAGTATCTCTTTTTTCTCCTTCTCCCTATCGTGAAATTCAATTCTCCTCATGTTCTCTTCATGTTCTCCTCCGACCGGTCACTGCATCTCCGCGCCCGACACCACGCCCGCCGCAAGCACCACTTTCAGACGCTGTCTGCTATCAACACTTGCTGACATTCATATAAACATTTTCATACCCGCCCCTGAGCTGCAGGTCACATCCCGAATCGGAGTGCCCGCGCCCGGCAGCACACAACGCACCCAGCCGCGACGTCTGCAGAGAACCCAAGTTCCCCATATCCACTGCCGCCACACAATCAATCAAAAGCGCACACGTTCATCCCGCACCCTCTACAAGATAACTCCGCTGCCGCAGATAGACGACCGCAACGCCGCGATCGCGTAACCGCGCCCTTAACTCAGAGTCGTTTGTGAGAACAGCGCAACCGCTCTCGATTGCAAGCTCGATTATCGCGTCATCCACATCGCCAACGGTTTCAACAATCCTGCACCGGGTAAGAAGCGATAGTGCAACACGGGCAGCGTTCCGATCTGCGCCTGAACGTGCGTGTGTGCCGGCTCCTGCACCTCCGCGCCTGCTCCCACCTGCGATCAGTTCAAGTTCACGCACGACCCCGGACGGGACGATGCACTCACCAAAGTCCATCGAGATAAGTTCCGAAAATATATCGACACCAGACTGGACAGGCACAATCAGCGCATTGGTGTCGAGGATGATCGCCTTCACATAACCAGCTTCATTGAGTCAGCTCGCCGATCCCGATCAGGCGCCATCTGGACCCAACCTGCCTTGATATCGCAACCCTTGATCCGATACCGGCGCAGACCGGGCGCTTCAGTGTGACCCTGACAAGATCGCCGCGTGCGCTCGTAACAAGACCCACTGTGATCGCGGTTCCGACGCTGAGCATTAGAAGCTCGTTTGCGTGGATTGGCTCAACCTCAGTCTTGTCGCTCGATCCGACGACCCATTCGAGGAGCGTTGTGTGCATGTCAAACGTTTCCCAGACCGGTGGCAGCGTGCCAGGCTTGCCCGCGACCTGTCCTGTGAGCTGATCGCTTTTTGTCATCGACGGGTCCAGGCTCGTACCGATTGCAAGAAGACCGCCCGGGGTTGCTTTCTTCAGTTTCTTCCCGCCCGCAATGATCGAAACGATTGTCGTTGTTATCGGCTCCCAGATGGCGTTCGTGGTGCCGCCGATCTGCTCAACCCGTCGCCCGGGTCTGATCTCAATCTCGTCGCCGACGCGCAGACTGCCCTCGCTGATCGTTCCTCCGATGACGCCGCCGAGCAACTTCTCTATGTCGCCGCCCGGACGATTGACATCGAACGACCGTGCGATCAGGAGACTGGCTGGCTTAGTGGGATCGTGTTCACGCGTGGGAATGGTCTCTTCGAGCGTCTGAATCAAAAGATCGATGTTTATCTTCTGCTGCGCAGATATCGGAACGATCGGGGCATTTTCCGCAACGGTACCTTTGACAAACTTCTTTACATCATTATAATGGTCGATCGCATCCTGCTTTGATACAAGGTCAAGTTTGTTGTGCACGATAACAATGTTCGTAATCCCGATTATGTCAAGCGCCATCAGGTGTTCGCTCGTCTGCGGCTGCGGGCAGGACTCGTTCGCGGCAATAACAAGCACCGCACCATCCATGATTGCGGCTCCGGAGAGCATGGTAGCCATCAAGGTCTCGTGACCCGGCGAATCAACAAAGGAGACCGTGCGCAGTTCCTCAGTCTTTGCACCACAGTGCGGGCATTTCTTTTCAACCGTGTAGCAGCGCGGCTCTTCGCAGTCAGGGCAGCGCCTGAAGGCGACATCAGCATAGCCCAATCGTATCGATATGCCACGCTTCATCTCCTCGCTATGCTGATCCGTCCACACCCCGGATAGTGCGCTGACGAGCGTGGTCTTTCCATGATCGACATGCCCTACCATGCCAATATTAACAGATGGCTGCTTCAATCGTTCGTTTCCTCCATATATTGTACACATAATCTCCGCACAGGTTATAAGTATGTTGCGGGTGAACCGCATCTCCCGAGATATGAGATATCGAAGATATTGAAGATATTGTGTAGTGTTGGATGGTGGGGGTGTGTTGATGGGTGGCGATG
>JAGGRW010000134.1 GCA_021159385.1 Methanosarcinales archaeon | reverse complement strand
TGAGAATCGTGCATGTCTCGGATGTCACACCCACGTCGGTGTGAACCTCACATGGGAACGCAACGAGTTTGTGAGCTACAATGTGACCTGCGACGGAACTGGATACAACGTGGAATGGAACGAGTCAGACACCCTTGGAAGGAATACATCGAGGTTTAACAGCTCGTCAGGCTGGGATTGGTAAATTTTTACCAATCCTTTCTTTTTTTGACCATGTCCGCCAGAACAATCCTCCTATGTTTTGCAGTAATTGCAATTGGCATGTTTATGCTGCCGCAGACGCTTTCGATGTTCTCCGGGCAGCATTCGTGGTATGATCCGAAGGACGAGGGAATTCCCTGTGAGAAGTGTCACTTCATTGAGATGGCTGAACTGGCATCAGGTCCGCATTCTCTGCTTTATTCTGAACTGTACAACGGATCAGCCAATTACAGCACACAGGGGCAGGTAGGCGGCGCAGCGTTCTGGGGTGGGGATACGACCCACCATCGATGTCATGGATGTCATCAGGTTGGCAGCAATGTATCCGGAGAAGGTGAATGGGATGGACGAAATGATACCGTACATGCAGCGGCAACGATCGCATGCACCGACTGCCACCCGTGGGTCGATGAGGCACTCGATGAAGATGTATCAGCGCACCGTGAGTTCTACGACAATCTCAATCTGACCGGGGATGGTCGGTTACTTGGAAGCAATGAAGCATGCATCGGGTGCCACACATCATCAAGTGTCAATGTCTCATGGACAAGATCTGCGAGTATCACGTTTGCTGCAGACAAACAGGATGGCGAGTGGCAGGTTGGCGGGATGAATGCGACAGGCAACAACGCCACATTCATCAGCACGGGTGGTTGACCATGCTCTGGATCGATATCATCAAGGATATCATCTACACCATCGCCTATGGGCTGATCTTCAGTGCGATCCTTGCCGCTATCTTCTATGCATCGTATCAAGGAGTGGTCAGAGGGAGATCATCCCGGCTCCAGCATAGAATTATTGATGTTGCAAAGACTGTGCATACGCGATCATACAACAACCGGGTGGATGCAAAACTGAGACGCTATCGGGAGGTTACAGCAAAGACTGGTATCATCAGCACAGTGGTGCCGTTGATCGTTGTTGTGGTCTTTGCCTATCTCTTCTACAACCAGATACTGTTCTTTGCGGTCGTTGGTTCGGGCAGCATGGAGCCGACACTCATGACAGGCGATCTGGTACTGATCCAGAATATCCATGCAGACCCGCAGATAGAAGATATCATCATGTTCAAGACAAATACGGTGATGATACCGGTAATCCACCGTGTGGTCGGCGTCTCTGGACGCGGATTTAAGACAAAAGGCGATGCCAGAAAACGGGCAGATGATTGGGTCGTATCGAATGATCAGATTCGGGGAGAAGCTGTGATCATCGGGGATAAACCAGTTGTGATCACAACGTTTGGTGAATACTTCATCGAGAGTGCCGCAGAAGGCAGTGGGATGTACACCAAATATGGAAAAGAGTACGGGTTTGTGAAGAAACTCGTGCAGTCCGTAAAATCGCTCGGGCTCGTGATCTTTATAGTATGCATACTGCTCTACCTCTTCAGCGCGAAAGAATAAAGTAGGCTCGGGGTCATCTTCTGGTATGCGATCCGGAGATCGAGAAGTAAAGAGGCCAGGCATCTCTTTTCGTGAGAAGTTCGGCGTATTCAGCATGATCATTGCCTCGATATATCTGATTTACATCTCGATATTCCCGATAATATTTAATCTCACAGGCGATTTCAATGCATTCGATCTCGCAGTCAACCTGATCATCCTTGCCATCGGCATCGGAGTGCTCCACAGCGCGATTTTGTTTGCAAGAAGGACCGTACTGTATAGTCAGTCGATAGATCTCGCATTCGAGGACATCTATCCAAGAATTGAGCCAGTGCTGCGGGAGGTTGCGTCGGTAGATGTCGATCTGGATATGATGAGAGATCGCCTCGATGCGATGAACCTGAACATCGAGCACCTGAGAAGAGAGATGCGACCTGCTGACCGGTCGCAGCTCCATGGTTCGGGTGGCGATACAAGTGTCACCGCATTCCTGCATCTTGTGCTACTGGCAAACATCACGCTGGGCGCATTCATATTCCTCCTGCAGTATCCACGCGGATACGTCCCTTATGTGCTGACGATACTGTATGTGGTCTGGTGGCTTGCAATCACGGCCGAGTATGATCTGTGGAAGATTTCAGGCGCATGGACCTGGGTGTTCGTACCGATTCTACTCGTACCGACGCTCTCCATCACGACCGATATCCTCGCAGGAAGTTATATGCTGCTCGCGTGGATGGCGCTCGGACTGGTGGCATACACCGGTGCATACTATCTGTGGGGCAGATATCTGATCCATGACATGCTTCCATTCGACCTGCAGGAACGTCTGAAGTTCGATCGTGCAAAACTGCGCACTGCATGGAATCGAGTGAGTAAGAATAAGCGGTAAATGGTTGTTGGTTATTTGAACTGCTGCGCAGAGTGATTGTACAGCACCCCTCGCTTTGATGTGTTGATAATGTAGTGGGCGGATTGATTGATGCCGCTCACGCCCTCTTTGATCCGGATCTCGCCTGTGGCATCGTCATACTTGGCATGGCAGTTTGTGCAGTAGACGCGCTTTGTCAGATCGTGCCGTCGGTTGATGTCAAAATCGGTGCCCGACATGCTCGAGTTCGGGTTGTAGCCATGGCAGATACAGTTCGCAGGACCATGCTCCCCTTCTGTCAGTGCGGTCGTGATCATCGGGTGGCACCTGTCGCAGAAGTCGTCAGGCATAGTCTGGTTCACGAATGTGCTGTGACCTCCTGCGAATATGCCATAAGCTACCATAGATGTGGCAGCGATTATGAATACCGCAGCCATGATTATTGCCGCCCTTTCTTTCGTTGTATCGCTCATATCACTCATAGATCTGGTCCGGGAATGTGTGGCACCATCGGCAGTTCCGTTCGGACGATGCGCTGCCATATCTCGATACCGATCCCTCGTACGATGTCTGGTTGTGGCACTCTGTGCAGTCGGTCACATCGAGCGTTGTCGGACTCCCTGTGACGTTGTGGCGGTCGGTATCTTCCACCGGATTTGACTGCACAACGTGGCAGCAGTCGCACCACTTCCACGTGTACTCCGGGGGTGGGTGGTAGTCGGTGTGACATTCGGTACAATCGTCACCCGGTGAGCTTCCGTGTACGCTTTCCCGATACATCGTCTCATTCACGTACATGTCCGGGGTGCCGTAGTCGTCCATCGCTGTGTCGTTGTAGTGGCACCCTACGCATGACTCGGTGCTTGCATTGTGTCCGTGATACCGTCCTGCTGTCTGGTTGTAGATGTTGTGACACTCCAGGCACTGCGTGTTGTTGCCCCAAACGATTCCATCCAGGAGGTCGTGCGCATAAGCCTCTGGTCCCGGACGTGAGATGTCGCCACTAAGGGAGTGGCATTTCGTGCAGGATGGCTTTGAGTTCCATGTATGCGCGCCGTCGTAATCGGTGATCGTGATCTCGAAATCGCCGTAATTGATGCTGAATCCTACATCGGTATGGCAGATCAGACATCCGAGATAATTCGTTGGCTTGCCTGTTGAAGTATTCATGATCAGACGCTTGTGTATGCTCTGTTCGAGCATGAGTCCGATGTAAGGTGCGCGCCCATAGTTCTTTGGCGGTTTTAACACATCGCAAGCTATATGCCCTGAGTATGACAGCGCCTGGGTATGGCAGTCAGTGCAGTGCGGAACAGAGAGGTAATGGACATTCGGTGTGCCATACGTGGCATCATCGATCCATAGATTGTGGCATGCCTCAGCATAGCAACTGTTCCAGTCCCCTTCATGTTTTGCCCCAACAGTTCTCACGATATCCGAGTGGCAGTTCAGACACACCTGATCGCCGTTTCTTGCAGGTCCTGTTGCGCCCCCCCAGCCTCCGCTTGAGTCGGGACACGCATGTCTCGAATAGAGAATTCCACTGACGGTTCCACCAATGCTCAGACCCTGCGGATCGCTGCCCCATCCCGATGCGACTCTTGTGTCTCGCTTATGTGTCATATTCGAGCCAATGGGCGCGAGGTTCTCCGGATCATCGTTCATCGCATAGTTGTTGTAGCCCTCGCTGATATCATCGTACACGGAATCATGGCAGTCACTGCATCGCGGGGCTGATATGTTATGGATGTTGAGGTGATCAGCACCATCGCAGTGGCAGTTCGCGCATGTTGCGTTGTTGCTGCCCTGATAGCCCTCATAAGGATGAATCGGATAATTCTCTGATTCCGGGTGACAGTCCTTGCACGTGAGTATGTCGCTCTCATCTGCGGTCGCGTGGAATGCGTTGTGGCAGAACGAGCAGTTGACTAGCGGGCTATCACCACTCGGATGCCCGCCGACATCTCTTGGCTCGCCGGTCGCGGTATCCAGCCACTGCGGAACTTCTGAGCCAAAGGAGATTGGATGGCAGTCGGCACATGCCGGGTATGCGTTATCGATCTCTCCGGCATCCGAATCACTGATGTGACCGTGGCAGCTTGCGTTCGAGCAGGACTGGTGTGCGAGATACGGATCCTGTGCTACATCAG
>JAGGRW010000007.1 GCA_021159385.1 Methanosarcinales archaeon | reverse complement strand
TGCTGCCGCCTCGGGCTCGAAATGCGGGTCCACATGGCAGGACATGCAATCCGCATACCCCATCTCGTAATAATTCGGCATGGTATGACCGCCAGGTCGCTGTATATGGCAAAAAGTGCAGTTCCTGATCGAGATATCATGGAATGAATTATGACATAACCTGCAGGTAACGTCATCCTTGCCATCGCCATTATAATCAGCATGAGTATATGATAATCCCTGATTATCCCATGAAGGCATGGATTTATAGGTCCTGGCACCTGCTAAACTTCCGCTTGCATCCGGATTGTGGCATTCGCTGCAGTTCCATGGTATATGAATAACCGGTTTTTGCCGGATCGGATGACTTGAAGTTATTGTATAATTAAAAGTACCCGGTGACCGTGGGAATACCCTGGCAATCCATATACCGCTTCTGGGGGACGAATCAAAGGCAACGCCGTAGAATTTATCACCGGATGGGTAATATATTTTTGATCCGGATGCGAATGTAGCAGTTCCGTTGACGCTGGGTACACAATAGGTGCCGTCCCACCGGTCATGAGTGTTTAAATCCTGAAGACCGCTAACATCGTCCATCGGTCCGACAAGTGAGAGAAATATTTTATATTCATCGTCATCGCCGGTTACAGTCACATTAAGCGTCCCGGGACCGGTCACATTAATGATATAAGTGTCTGTCATCGCTTCATAAGACATGAACTCCGGATTATAAGATCCGATGGTACTGCTCAATGAATACTGAGCAGGAATTGAAGGGTATGATAAATTTCCGTGACAATCTTCGCATGTTACATTTATTGCATGGATTCCGGTACTGCTGATATTTGTTCCTGAGAGGCTATCTGGCGCTGCAATCAGATGTTCATCGGTTCCGGTGTCATCATGTATGAAATTGGTATGACAGTCAGTGCATTCCGCATCTGTTACATGAGATGCAACATTGAACGGGGTCTGTGAAAGCGGTCGCTTAACAGAGGTTTTATGATACGTCTGCACGTTTGTATATGTGCTATTGTAAATCGTAGCCCAGCCGCTCTCACCATAAATAAATCCGCCCTCATGACCATATTTGATATCATGCAGGTGAACAGGTGTTGCACGCAGGAACTGCGATGCATAAGTACTATGACATATTGTCAGGCAGTTCCCACCCAGGTCTGTTGTGATGTTATCAGGATGTATCATAACGGTTGGGTTCCGAACTGTTGGATTGCTCTGTGGGCTCCATGAATCATGGCAGCCTCTTGCCTGGCAGCCCCATAAGGTGGTGTTGAAACTGGTCGATGTCAATAGATTCTCTGAATTTATTGTAGTGCTGAAATCGATCTGGTAGATGCCAGTATAAGCGTCGCCCGGGTAAACGAACACGCCATAATAGATCTGGTGAAGATAATCCTCTACAAGGTCAATTGTTGTGGTTTTACCTGAGAAATTATTGCTTGAATGATCGTAATCGGGATAGGAAACATTCACTGTTAATACAGGCGGTGGGGTTTCAGCATCGTCACTGAAGATTACTACGCCATCGGATATCACTTTTATATCATCGATCCACCATCCTTTATCGTTATTATTATTTGAACTGAAATAGAATGCCACAAGTATTTGTTGCCCTTTATACTCGGTCAGGTTGACTGTTTTTTCCACCCATCCACTGCTGTTGCCTGAATATTCTTCAAGTGTGTCCCATGTTGCTCCCCTGTCCACTGAAACTTTGACATAACCATGGTTATCTGTCATATTATACTGGGTCCAATATGTCAGGTTAGTTATTGGCAGTGCAGCAGCGGGATTTACTCCTGTGATCAGCTGTTTGAGCCAGTTAAATATCTTTGTCAAAAAACCTGGGGGTTTTTGAGATGCTGATAGAACTATATCATCCAGTGGAGTGCCGGGTGAACTATAGTTGTCAAGATAATGCCAGCTATATATTCCATCCCCTGCCTTCCAGCTATGATCTCCGCTATATTTCACTGAGCTATCTTGCATCCAGGCAGGCGGTGAGAGTCCGCTGACCGGTGTGGTATTCTCCATAATACTGACCAAAATGAGGTTTTTTTGCTGCATCCCGCCGTCAGTATCCCAAAAGCTCCACCCTGTGGCATTTCCTTTGCTTAAATATCCAAGTTGATAAGGAGTCTGACCGTAGCTCATTATCACAGTATAATTTTGTGCCTGAACCACAACAGTAACAGCACTGTACGATAGGATCATTAATAATAGTATCCGTGCAGTGCTGGTGTTTTTCATGCGGTCTCCGATTCCCCTTCTCTTTTTTTATGCTTCAATCGGATACCTACTAAATAAAATATTACAGATAAAATACCTAAGAGTACAAACTGATCAAGTGAAAACCTTGGCAGGAAGTCAAGGTTATATATATTTACACTGAATAATTGTAATATTAATAAAGATGCAAAAACAATCGAGGAAATTATCAAAAAATTTCCAAATCTATAATGATTTTTTTGTATAAGATACGTCCTGGATGAAGAAACATACGAGAAAAATATATTATCAGTTGGAATTCTACTGATGGGTTTATTCAGATCAAAAGGTAAAATATCCTCGATAATATATTTACTCCATGTATAATATGCACTTACATATACTGCAAGTAAGATTCCCATGCCACCAATTAAAATCCCACTTCCATACATTATGTCGCCCAGTATCGTTGTGATAGGGATGGTGAGTATCGGGAAAAAGCCCCACCAATATGCAGATGATCGCTCCCAGAGCTTGTATTCATAAGTTATTTCAAGCCACCAGACAACAAACAGTATCGTCATTATAAAGGGAGTATAACTGCGTGTGAAATTCAAAAGGTATATGAATGCGACAAGTGAAATGTTAATTAAAATAATCAATCGAAGAAAACGAGAGATTTCTGCAGCAATATCGATCCCGAATGCTGATTCGGAACCGGGAATCTTTAATTCGACCGAACGTTTTCCCAGCCGCTCCACATTGATATTCATATTGTTTAGCCGCTCATCCATCTTAGTGAACACATTATGAGAGGCTGCGATTTCCTGCAGGACGGGTTCAAGCCTGTTATATACCCCATTTTCAAACCCCATGTCGATCAGTTGTTCCATGGCAATGGTTCTCTTTGCAAGAGTAATCCCGCCCCATAAAGCACAGAATCCAATTATTAGAATAGTCAGATTCACAATAAAATCCTGCGGTCTGAATTCTTTGCCTGACACCACATCCATCACTGGCATGAAGTATAAATATACCAAATATAGTGCCGTGAATATGAGAAATGTGATACTAAATTTTTCCAATAGTGAAATACCTTGTTTTTCAGTCATGTATCCTCTCTTGAGTAAGGTTGGTTTATGTTATTTAATTTTTTCATTTTAATATGACAAAATTCAATATTTGCTCCCGGTTGATTTAAAATTTATGAAAATGTAAAGCAATACGCAAATTATGAATATTGTAAGTCCGAGATTTTTTATATTATTAATAATCTGGCTGATCCTGTACATCTCAGATCCATACTTGGTAATTTGAACATTATTCGGATCGAAGAGTAGATATTCACCGATATTCTTAACTACAATTGGTTTACCCTGAAATATTATCGCTTCCCCCTGTATCTGGTCTTTTTTTATTATCCAGTTATCCACCAATTCCACAGCATCACCTTTTGTCCTGATTTTATCATCTGAAACCGAATATATCCTGTGGATGACCGGCATTTTTGCCTCTTCTGTCTCGAACATGATGATATTTCCCTGCTGTGGATCGACTTTCAGGTTTTGCATGAGAACAAGGTCCTTGGTTTTAAGGGTGGGCGACATGCTCTCTGATGTTATGATAGCGAAGAACACGAGATTGTTGAGAAGGATGTATGCCGTGAATCCTGTTATCACCAGGGGAACCAGTATCGGCAGGATTTTCGGTCTCCGGGATAATTTGTAGTATTGCTTCGTCTGATCTTTTAAAGATTTTTTTTGTTCAGGACTTTTTTTTATGGTTCGATCAATTAGACCGGGGATAATAGATAGTTTATTAGTATTTATCTTATAAAAAATATAGAATAATGAAATCAATAGAAGAAATCCAATTATAATAGATAGGTGATTATAATAAAGGTAAAACGAACTGTAGATTATTATCCCAATAATCTGTTCAATGAATGACATTTTTAAAAAAAGAAAAAATAAGTTGACCATTAGTCAACTTATGAAGTACTGTTGTTTGCTGGATAGTAGGTTCCGCCGGATGTCATTTCAGTTGTGTTGGTGGCAACATCGACTGTCCATGTATAGTTGGCATTATGGGTTGCATTGACATTTATCCCGCTCTTTACCCGCGTCATAGTGATGTTAAGTCCAACCATGGTATGACATGCCATACATGCAGTGTTGTTGGTACCATAAGTCGATTCGTTGGCTTGTTCAAAGAATGCCTTGTGCGCCGAATGTTCATTGCTCAATTGCGTGGTTGCATTATAGTGGCAACTTATGCATTCAATTGTTATTGCCGCATGAGGTGTATCATTCGTTCGCCATGTCCATGTACTGGGAGTGTTGTTAATGTCGCCAGTTCCATTGAATATTTCAAAACCATGACCATCTATTCCACTTGTATTGAAACCCCACTCAGTTAAACTGCTTTCGTTGATCTGATGGCA
>JAGGRW010000153.1 GCA_021159385.1 Methanosarcinales archaeon | reverse complement strand
ACTATGTTTTATAGAGTATAAATGTATTCGGAAGTAGGGGTATTCGGAACTACTGGGGATGCGATAAAACTTTTGAAAGAGAACAGGATACCCAACTATCCGCTGCCAGAGCGTGCAGTAGTCGCATTAAGCAGCCTGGTACGCTACAAAAGGATTTTGCAGAAGAGATGAAGATATTAACCGAACACGAATCGAAGAAACTTCTGGCAGAGTACGGAATACCCGTAACAAGGGAAGCTGTGGCAAAGGAGAGGGAAGATGCGCTTTTGCTTACATGCGAGATCGGGTTTCCTGTTGCAATGAAGGTATCATCTCCGGATATCGCGCACAAGAACGCTGCCGGGTGCGTCCTTCTCGATGTGGGGGTGCAGGACGTGGGAGCAGCATTTGAGACGATCGTTGCGAATGCGAAGAAACACGTTCCAGACGCACGAATCGATGGAGTCCTCGTCCAGGAGATGTTGCCGCGTGGAACAGAGATCGTAATCGGGGTAAAACGTGACCCGCAGTTTGGTCATGCCGTGATGTTTGGGCTTGGGGGGGTCTTTGTTGAGGTGCTCGACGATGTCTCGTTTTGTATAGTTCCGCTTAAGGAGAGGGATGCGATCGAGATGACCGAGGAGATCAGGGGACGCTCGATTTTGGCTGGATGCGACGTGGGCGCGATAGTCCGCACGATACTCAAGGTGTCTGGGATGGCTGCGAAGGAGAATATACTCGAACTCGATATAAACCCGCTTGTGGCGTGCGAAAAAGGGGTGGTGGCTGTGGACGCCCGTGCGATAATCGGAGATCTATTCCCATCATCTCAAGCACCCCCTTGAGATTCGTGTTTGCGCCGCCGCTGCCAGCCGAGCAGCGCAATCATAGTACTGCCCATTACTGCCCATTCCTACATGCTCCACCGTCAGCAGTTCCCGTTGTGCCTGTAAACGCATGCGGACAAAGGGTCGAACTTTTGAGTTATGGACAGCAGTTTTGTTTTCACCTACATCCCATCGTCTCTGGTGTGGTAGATGATAACAAAAGCCCACTTCTCCGGTTTGCCAGTTGAATCGCTGTTCCTACTCACTCAACCAATCGCTCATTGAGCCTCATGTTATCGTTTTTCTCAACAGTTCAGACGAGAGAACCAACGACAAAACAGAGCCCAACCGCCCCCACAGCAAGACATAATTAGGTGCGCTGACCTAAACTCACATCGACCCACACATGCCAGCAAAGAATATCATAATCAAAGGCGCAAGGGAGCACAACCTGAAGAATATCGATATCGAGCTACCCAGAGATCGGTTCATCGTGATAACCGGAATCTCAGGAAGCGGCAAATCGACGCTCGCATTCGATACGCTCTACGCCGAGGGGCAGAGGAGGTACGTCGAGTCGCTCTCTGCGTACGCGAGGCAGTTTCTCGGGATCATGAACAAGCCTGATGTCGATTCGATCGAGGGGATCTCCCCTGCGATCTCGATTGAGCAGAAGACGACGAGTAAGAACCCGAGAAGCACTGTCGGAACTGTTACCGAGATTTACGACTATCTGCGGCTGCTATTTGCGAGAATCGGAGTGCCTCACTGCCCTGATCACGGAATCGAGATCACTGCACAGTCTCCGGAGCGGATCAGCCTGCGGATCGCTGATGAGATTGGTGGGCAAGGGGTGAGGGGATTGGGCGGGCCGGGCGGATCAAGCGAATCAGATGGGTCGGACATGTCAGATGGGTCAGAGGAATCGAGCAGATATGTGACCATACTCGCGCCCATCGTCAGACAGAAGAAGGGCACGTACGAAAAGCTCGTGTCTGACCTCAACAAAGAGGGATACTCCAGAGTGCGGGTCAACAAAGAGATTTACAGGACCGACGAGAAGATACAACTTGATAGATATAAAAAACATGACATAGAAATCGTCATCGACAGACTGCAAACCGATGATCAATCGAGACTGGCAGAGGCGGTTGAGAACTCGCTCAAAAGGTCAGATGGGCTTGTCATCGTTCTCGACGAAAACGGCTGCGAGCACACATACTCGTCAAAGATGGCGTGCCCGATCTGCGGTCTCGCGTTTGAGGAGTTGCAGCCGCGGATGTTCTCGTTCAACAGCCCGTTTGGCGCGTGCCCGGTCTGCCACGGGCTTGGGATCAGGATGGACTTTGACCCTGACCTGATAATCCCTGACAAGAGCCGATGCATCGCCGGCGGTGCGATTGCGATCTACAAAAACGCGATAGGCGGATGGCGGGGGGAGCAGGTGGCTACCGTTGCGAAACACTTCGGATTTGACATCTTTACGCCGATAGAAGACCTGACCGATGAGCAGTACAACGTCCTGATGTACGGGACCGATGCACAGATCAGGTTCAACATGACGATGCGGGACGGGGATGCGAGCTGGTCTCACACCGCCGGATGGGAGGGGCTCCTGCCCCAGTCCGAACGGTTGTACAGGGAGACCGGATCCGAGCACAGGCGGCATGAACTGGAGCGGTTCATGAGAATCACGCCGTGCACGGAATGTGATGGAAAACGGCTGAAGAAGAAGGTTCTGGCGGTTACGGTCGGGGAAATATCGATAATCGATATCACGGATATGCCAATCGATAAGTGCATCGAATTCTTCGAAGACATCGATCTCACAGAGAAACAGATTGAGATCGCAGGACAAATATTAAAAGAGATCAAAGCTCGGCTCGATTTCCTCGCCAGAGTCGGTCTCAGGTATCTCACGCTCTCAAGAGCGGCAAGCACGCTTTCAGGAGGAGAAGCGCAGCGGATACGGCTTGCAACGCAGATCGGCTCCAATCTGATGGGTGTTCTCTACATTCTGGACGAGCCGTCCATCGGTCTGCACCAGAGAGACAACCAGAAGCTGATTGATACGCTGCACAGACTGCGCGACATCGGAAACACGCTGATAGTCGTGGAGCATGACGAAGAGACGATACGGCGGGCGGATTACGTCGTTGACATGGGTCCGGGCGCAGGGGTGCACGGTGGCTGGGTGGTCGCTGAAGGGACGCCGGAGGAGATCGAGCGAAACCCGGAGTCCCTTACCGGGCGCTATCTCTCAAAAGAACTTGAGATACGGACTCCAACGAGCAGGCGAACGCCCCGCGGGTTCATTCAACTGAGAGGGTGCAGGGGAAACAATCTGAAGAATATCGATGTCGCGATACCGACGGGCGTTCTCACGCTAGTTACAGGCGTTTCCGGAAGCGGTAAGTCCACGCTGATCTATGAGACGCTCTATAGGGGGATGATGCGGAAACTGCACGGCTCACGGGAGATTGCGGGACTGCATGACGAGATTCTCTCGGGACGGGAGATCGACAAGGTGATCGTGATCAACCAGAGCCCGATCGGGAAGACGCCGAGAAGCAATCCTGCAACATACACCAAAGTCTTCGATGAGGTGCGGAAGATCTTTTCAGAGACGAAAGAAGCGAAGATCAGGGGATTTAAGCCCGGAAGATTCTCGTTCAATGTCCCGGGTGGCAGATGCGAAGCCTGCAGCGGCGATGGCGTGATCAAGATCGAGATGAACTTCCTGCCAGATGTCTACGTGGAATGCGAGGAGTGTAGAGGCAAGCGTTACAACAACGAGACGCTGGAGATCAAATACAAGGGAAAAACGATCGCAGACGTCCTTGATATGACTGTAGAGGAAGCAATGGAGCTCTTCAAGAACATCCCGGTGATTGAAAGCAAGCTTGAGACGCTTGCAAGAGTCGGGCTGGGTTACATCAAGCTCGGGCAGAGATCGACCACGCTATCAGGCGGGGAAGCGCAGAGGATCAAGCTCACAAAGGAACTCTCGAAGAGAGCGACCGGAAAGACGCTGTACCTCCTGGATGAGCCCACAACCGGACTGCACTTCCACGACGTCGGGAAGTTGATCGAGGTGCTCAAAAGTCTCGTCGGTAAGGGCAACACCGTGGTTGTGATCGAGCACAACCTGGACGTGATCAAGTCAGCAGATCACATAATCGATCTCGGTCCCGATGGCGGCGACGATGGTGGGCTGGTTGTTGCGGAGGGGACTCCGGAGGAGGTCGCTGCGAGCGCGGGGAGTTATACTGGCGAATTTCTGAGGAAGGTTCTTCAATGCCGCGGTCACGAGAACCTATCCGTTTGATTCTGCATTCGTTCTGCATAGCCCATTATACTCTTTCCCTGATTCTGATGGATTCTGTGGGTTTTTTAAAGATGCCAAACGAAAGGGCTTTTCATTCTTTGCAATTTTGCGTCTTGGCGTTCCTCTGATTTAACGAGAAAGTCGAGAGAGACGATATTACCTGACTTTCGGATAAATCAAATTTCTTGCCATCCTAAATGAGATACCTTTATATAGAGTGAACATATATTATATACCGAATGTCAGAAGCGGAGCGAATATACAAAATTCTGAGCACCATCCGGTCTTGGGACAATATTACTCAACCAACCTACCCAACCGCACTACAACCGCGCTCTACGATTTCGCCCACGCGATATTGCAGAATACTTTGAATATCCTCGGTTGAGCAGTGCCTTCGCTCTCCGTCACTGCAAAGAAAGTAAAGTCTACAAGCTCTGCAAGCCCTACAGAGAAGGGGCAGGCAGACGATAATTTTCCGAAATCGAACTCGACTGCAAAGAAAAGTTTCTCTTATGCCGTTATGGGTGTGGGAGTTCAATACAAATTGATTTCTGGCATATCCATAAGTCCGG
>JAGGRW010000211.1 GCA_021159385.1 Methanosarcinales archaeon | reverse complement strand
CGGATGTCAAACCGATCTCTCGAGCACAATTGCCCCGAATTATAGCTATCGTGGATTGGGAAGAACTTAATGCGATCATCGAGGATTTATTTGGCGTGACAGTTGAAAATGCAAACGGTGAATGGGTTTCCATCGATGGAAAAGTTCTCATGGGAACGATCACAGACAACGATAATGCCCATGAAAACGAACAGATAACGATCGCAATCGGACATAGAAGACAGGAGATCCTCTTTCAGAGGAAGATGTCCGGTGTAAAATCGAGTGAAGTTGCCGAAGTCCGAAAGTTGTTGGCGGAGGCGGGGTTACGGCGGGCAAAAGTGGCATTAGACCCTCTCCATGCGAATCCGGCAACATCACCCCCTCGACACCCCCATGATCCGACATATTAGATGTGCAGCGGCGATAGAATTATAACCATGACCCGAAAAAAAGATACATCGGTCAGAAAGGTGTTGGCTTGAAAAACATTGTATTTCATCCTTATGCGTTGTACAAGATGAATATGAGAAATCTAAGCAGATCCACGGTGTTAGAAACAGTAACACATCCTTATTCGGTCATAGACGGAAAGTATGGTCGGCGAATCGCGCAGAAGGTACACGGAGATCCTCTTGTCAGAGTCGTCTTCGAGGAGTACGAAGACCATTTGCTCATAGTGACTGCATACCCGTCGAAGCCGGAGCGGTATCTGGGGGAGTACAAATGATGATAAAATACTTCAAAGACATCGATATACTGAATATAGAGCTCCACGAAGGCGAGTTTGGATACAGCGAAGAGATTGCGGATGGGGTAATCTTCGACATAAGCCAGGAAGGCGAGATACTGAGTATCGAAGTAATGGATGTGGCAAAGAAGTTTCGTAAACCTTCTGTTGAGCGGGTTTTCGAGAAGTATGTGACAAGCACACCCCAGACGATGGTCTGAATCGTGCCATCGGGCTTTGCGCTCCAGCTCGCAGCAGCCAGCCGATCCGGGAGACCTGTAGTCGGTCAACCTTCTGCCACAAGACCCCCTCACACCTTCCCGACGACAATATATACACCGGAGTCTCGCCTTCGGGCAGCACGAGCAGTTCGGAGACCTCGTCCTCGTAGAACGCTCCGATGGCGCACACACCAAGACCGAGCGGTTCTGCCTGCAGATACATATTCTGTGCCGCATGTCCTGCCTCGATATACACGTACCTGACACCGCGGTCCCCTTACTTGCCTGTTGTCCGCTCAAAAACGGCAGTAAACACAATATCTGCGGCAGCGTCCGTTATCTGGCTCTGATGCAGCGCACACGCAGACAGGTTCCTTTGCTGGTCGCAATCGTGAACATTATAGAGCGTATGTTCTTCCTGATAGTGGTAAACGCCGTCGAAAAGCCCATCGACGTCACCTGCTACAACATACACCTCATGCAGGTACAGCGCGCCCGCCGACGGCGCTGTTCTGAACCCCTCCTTCGATGTCACGCCCTGCGCCGCCCAGAGCAGCTGAGAGAGGTCTCCCAGTGTGAGCGCCCTTCACCGGTATCGTCTGACCGACCTGCGACGGAAGAGCGCCTCTTCGACTGACATCTCTCCTGTTGTTTCCGGTTCCGGTAGCATGATCTTTGCCTCCTGCCCGATGTCCGGTCCCGTGCCCGGTTCTTTATCGATGCAAGCCCCTGTGAGAGCCACAAGTATCAGGATCGGCGTGATGCATAAGGTTCTGTCGAGCATCCAGTGTATTACCCCGCCCCCACGCCGTCGTAAGGCTATCGGTTGCACGGACTTTGGGATAATATGACCTGTTGCGAAACTTATCAGAAACCATTTCCGGATCGTTCAACGCCCCGGTGTGGCGTGCTCCACGAGGACTCTGAAGCCGAAGGATAGCGAGATCTGCGATGTGGCGCTCCGGGGGGTTACTGCCAGGACGTTTGCAGGCGACGTCTGCGTTCCGTTATCTGATGATATCTGGAGCGTACTTACCGCGCTTAGTGAGATACGCTCGGGTGGATGTGGAGGCTGAGTTGTCAGAAGGAGACTGGGTGGAGTTCCAGCGACTGTGTCTGGCTGAGTCGCCAGAGTTCATTCCGGATCTTCCGGATTACTACGCGTTCTTCACGTATTCGATGTTTCGGGGGTGGGTCGTCTGCGCATCCCTTTATGTAGCCTCACCGCGATAACCATTATTCATGGAACTGAGAAGCGACCGCGTCAAAAAAGGGCTTGCACGGGCTCCCCACCGTGCACTCCTCCGAGCAACAGGAATAACCGACTATGAGATGGATAAGCCGTTCGTCGCAGTGGTAAACTCGACAAATGACATTATCCCCGGGCATATCCACCTCCAAAAGATAGGCGAAGCCGTGAAAGCCGGAATCAGGATGGCTGGCGGCGTGCCGTTTGAGTTCTCAACGATCGGAATCTGTGATGGTATCGCCATGAACCATGCCGGCATGAGGTACCCGATGCCGTCACGGGAGCTGATCGCTGACTCAATCGAGATCATGGTGAATGCGCATGCGTTCGACGGCATGGTTCTGATACCGTCCTGCGACAAGATCGTGCCAGGCCACCTGATGGCGGCTGGGCGCCTTGATATCCCCACGATAGTAGTGACCGGCGGACCGATGCTCCCCGGGTTCACAGGCGATCGAGAGCGGGACCTGATCTCGGTATTCGAGGCGGTCGGTGAGTCGCACGACGACGATTACATCTGCAACCTCGAGAGCGTTGCATGTCCGGGCGCGGGCTCCTGCTCAGGACTCTTCACAGCGAACACGATGGCGTGCATGACAGAGGCACTCGGCATGAGTCTCCCGGGCTGCGCAACCGCTCATGCAATCGACGCAAAGAAGATCCACATCGCAAAGGACTCCGGCAGAAAGATTGTGGAACTAATCGAGAAGAATATCACGGCACGCCAGATCGTGACAGAGAAGTCATTCGGAAACGCGGTATGCGTGGATATGGCGATCGGAGGCAGCACAAACACCGTTCTCCATCTGCCCGCAATCGCACACGATTTCGAGATCCCGCTTCCGCTCTCGCGATTTGACGAACTCAGCCGAACTACGCCGCACCTGATCAACCTGCGCCCGGGCGGCGAGTACTTCATGATCGATTTCGACAAGGCAGGAGGAATCTATGCAATAATAGAGCGGCTGCAAGAGAGCTCCGGAATCAATCTCGATTCTCTCACTGTTACGACCGTTACGGTTGGCGAGAACCTGTCAGCTCACGTGATCGTGAACCCTGAGACGAACCGGCAGATCATCGCAACTGTGGACGAACCGCTGCACGCCGAAGGGGGGATTGCGATCCTCTACGGAACGCTCGTACCAAACGGCTCTGTTGTCAAGCAGACCGCGGTCAACTCCGCGATGATGAGACACACAGGACCCGCAAAGGTCTTTGAGAGCGAGGAGGATGCGATGGAGGCGATCATGGACCACAGAATCGTGTCCGGCGACGTTGTTGTTGTCAGATACGAGGGTCCGAAGGGAGGTCCTGGTATGCGCGAGATGCTCTCGCCAACATCAGCGATCGCAGGCATGGGCTTGATCGATTCGGTCGCACTTGTTACAGATGGGAGATTCTCTGGCGGGACACGCGGACCCTGTATCGGGCACGCGTCGCCAGAGGCTGCGATCGGAGGTGCGATCGCGCTCGTGCGTGACGGGGACCCGATCGAGATCGATATCCCGAACCGAGTGCTGAACCTGCTCGTTGATTCTGACGAACTGGATGAGCGGAAGAAGGCGTGGAAACCTCCTGAATCAAAGGTGAGCGGTGTTCTTGCGCGATATCAGCGGATGGTTGGTGATGCGAGCGAGGGAAGCGTGATTACGTAGCGTAGACCGTCTCTTTAGCACTATACAAACCCCGCACTACACCTCAACACCCGGAAGCTTACCGTCATCAGCCATGCTGAACATCTCGACCAGCGTCCGTGTTTCACAATCAAGCCCGCTCAATTTCCTGTGACTCAACTTTGGGGATTATATTTTAATCCGATAATCGACCACCTGCGCCCAATTAAGCCACATAAGAAAAAGTATGGCTACCTGAAGAGGTCATATCGGATAAACGGAAGGGTGAAGACTGATGAGATCTACATCGGTCCGGATGAAGTTGCGACGAAGATCCTCACCGATCTGGCAACCAGGGAACTGATCGACGAGACCGATATAACCTACAGCGGCGAGACGATCCTCGAAAAAATAGCGGACCCAGCTGTTCTTCGAAGACATTTTAATCAAGTATACCGGGGACGAACGGGCAAGTAGAGCGCTTAAAAACGTTATCATCTTAATGACCCTGTTTAAGGAGAGTAAACGAAGACTTTTCCTGAAACGGTTGGATAAGTCAATACTCAAGAACTCTACCGGCATAAAATATCTGGAAGAGGTCTATGATCTCATGGATTTAGTATACATTGTTCTCGGGGTAAATGAGCAGCAGATACCGTTTTTCGTCAGTGCGCATCCCGGAAATACGCCTGATGTCGCTATGTTCGGTGATTTTCTGAAAACGATGCGATCGAAGTATCAGATATTGAACGACAGTGCCCGCCACAAGATCATAATTGTGGATCAGGGAAATGTGAACGAAGAGACAATCAGATACCTGCGGTGGCTCATCCGGTACAATTTCCATTTCCTGTCAATGGTACGATCGAGTAGCGTCGGGCGTTTTGCGAAGAATCTGGATAGTAGACGCGAGAAGTTTGGTTTCTTCGCGTTATTCACACACT
>JAGGRW010000196.1 GCA_021159385.1 Methanosarcinales archaeon | reverse complement strand
GGCAGAAACTGCACAGCTCATCGGTATCGATGGAACCGTCATTATTGGTGTCGAGGCTGATCAGTTTGAATTCGCCTGTGGAGATGAAGGAAGAACCATCCCATACTGTCTTTTCCCATCCGCTGCCGTTCCGGAAATATGCGACATACCAATCCATCGTGTGTATCACTGAATAATATCCGGAGATTCCGTTGTAATTTTCATGAGCGTTTTTATCGTACGAAATTCCCCCAACACTCATGTATGTCGTGTAATTTTTATTGTTCGCCGCGTTTTTATGAGCGTTCACGGTCTGGCATTCGTCCAGTTGACTTCGGACATCCTCATGACACTTTGAACACTTCGATTCCATATCGCATACATTATAGAAGGTGTGCTGTCCTGCAAACATGGAGACCGTATACGGAACCAGGAATAGTGCAAGCGATGCTATTGCAAGACCCATCCAGAGTGTCTTTTCTTTCATTGTCCTGGCTCTTCAATACTTTGCTGATCGATCAGATTTATAAAGAACGTCCCACTCTTTGGACTTAAAGTTACCGCAGGTGCATCCCATACGCCTGCCGACGCCTCGACTTCTGGCTCATGTTTGCGCCCCAGACCCATGCCCTTGATTTCAACTGGAGATGTGGTGGCGTGGGTCTCCCTGATCTCGCGGCTCACCACACACCTGACCTGACCCATGCCCTTGATTTCAACTGGAGATGGCGGTGGGGGATGGCATAAGTGGTTGGGGAATGATAGGTGGTTGGGGCAATGGTGTGTGTTGCTCGTCAGGAATCTTTGATGGCAGGTCAAGGTGTGGATGGCATAAGTGGTTGGGGAATGATAGGTGGTTGGGGCAATGGTGTGTGTTGCTCGTCAGGAATCTTTGATGGCAGGTCAAGGTGTGGATGGCATAAGTGGTTGGGGAATGATAGGTGGTTGGGGCAATGGTGTGTGTTGCTCGTCAGGAATCTTTGATGGCAGGTCAAGGTGTGGATGGCATAAGTGGTTGGGGAATGATAGGTGGTTGGGGCAATGGTGTGTGTTGCTCGTCAGGAATCTTTGATGGCAGGTCAAGGTGTGGATGGCGGTGCTTGTCGGGTTAACTGTCAATGAAGGCACAACCTAATTTTTTCTGGTTTTGACTGTTCTGTGGTGTCATTTACTCGGCTTTACCAGAGGATACGCTCACGTCCGCCTTCAGTCAAATAATTTCCGTTTCTTTCCTGCGCTCTTACCCTCCGGTTTGTAGATCTCATGCTCCTTGCCCCCGAACCGCTTGTGGTAGCATTCCTCGATGAACTCTCCAGGCGGTCCTTTCCATTGCTCGGACTTGTTGGGAGCCATGCTCCCGAACTTCCTGGGATGTACTCTGAGTTCCTTATCCATCGCTATCTGGCGAGCATTCAGTCTGTATTTCGCTTGACACATTCAGTCTGTATTTCGCTTGACATACGCGCCACTACTTCGCTCTCTTCTTCCATTTGTTAGCCATTGGGGCACCGCCATAATTCTACAATCCCGGTGGTCAGACGGTTATTTATACATCTGTGACTAAGTTATTCTTGCTATGAACAGCGATAAAACCTCGACCGATGCATGCGCTGGGACGTATGACAAGCAGTACGTATCGGAGTGGCATGATGACCTGCAATCCCTATGCCTCACCTGCATATTCATGACCGACTGCCTGGAAGGAATCAGCTGATTGGGATCTCGAGTGGTGTCGAGCCGATGAAACCGATGGATTGGATGAGCGCGAGCCCCAAACCACGCACTCACGCCTCTTCAAACGGAATTACCAATGCCTTCTCGCCTCCGGCGACCCTGCCAATGTGCCTGCTCTCTTCTCCTTCGGGAATGAACATCCCATCTCCCGCATTGAAGTCGATCGCTTCGCTGTTGAAATCAATAGAGATTTACCCATCCAGAACGTACCCGATGTGCCCTCTGGTGCACCAGTCCAGTTCAGTGAAATCCTCTGAAAATTCCACCAGCCGAATCCTCTGACTGCCCCGGACGTACGCTTTGTGCCGGACTCCTGGCGCGGGGCGCTCCCAGCGCATATTTTCGAATTTAATCAGGTGGTCACTCATTTTGTCCCCGCCGCGCGCCTGCCAGCCCGGCAAGAACAGCAACAAAGACCCCTATCTTGAACGCTGTTATCCATGAGATATCCCTTGCTACCAGTCCCTGGTCAACGGCTCCAGGGAAGATATCCGGGATTGTCCATGCCCACAACAGCTTCACCAGCAGCAGCACTATTATGCCGTATACCGCAACGATCGCCATGATGCCGAGTACTGCCAACCATACTTTATTCATCAGTTCAATCCTCCTTTCACAATCATCTGTTTTGTACGTGACGCCCTCCACACTGGAAGCATGGAGCATCACGCCATCTCAAACGGCATTCCATTATAATTTTACTCTTCCTTCGCCATTTTCCCAGTTGTCTGGCACTTCACCGTTTGTGAATTCGTTTAGTGCTTTGTAAATAGCTGGCTTTAACACGTAATCAAGTGTATATGCACAGTTTGGACATAACGCCAGACAGTTGACCTCTTTGTTGTCTCCACCAGCTCCATCATTCACTAGGTGTGACCATTCTATTCCGTTGTTTTTTCCATATAGCTTAGTTCCACAAATCTGGCATCCGCTCTCACATCGCTCTCTGAACCACTCTGAATCTTTGTTTGGTGCTGTCATTTCATCACTCCAAATGTCGTTCTCGCCAATTTGGACCTGCGCTGGCTAAGCTGATTACAAGTCCCAACCTCCCCGCCTACGTCCCGGCACCCCATGCAGGCAGTCCTGACATGTACTCTCTCGCCGCGCCCTCGGCAGCCGCCCGGTCCATATTCCGGGTCGTCATCATGAAGCCGATCATCCCCTCAAGGACCTCGTCATAACTCTTGAGACTCCCATCCGGCGTCGTGCAGTGTGCGCAGAACGCATTATCGGTCGATCCTCCGCCGAAATCCTCCAGTGCCACCATCGGCATGCCGCAGCTCATGCACATCCTGACATTCTTGGATGGCTGGTTGAATGTCAGTCTGTATCCGTTGACATCCTCGACTGTGAAGTCCCTGATCCCGAATGGTTCATCCTTGATCTCGACTGTGATCCTGACATCCTTGCTCTTCAGCTCACCGTAATACTCGTCGATGTCGGTGTCAATATTCAGATACAGGTTCACACCGACGCCAAGCTTCTCATCGCTTCCGATGCCGACGTTTTCCGCCAGATCGAACATCAGGGACATTTCGTCCTTTGTTAGGCTGGCATACTGCGGGTTGTCGGCGTCAGGGAATGCCATGCCCATCTCAAATCCGAGAGAGTTCCTGTAGAACTCGATCGTGTCTATCATATTCCTTACTGACAGTAGTGGAGATATCGCGCCCATTTTTATTCACCAATCGATTTCATGGGCTGATGTGGGCGATAAACCTTTTGAATCGGTGGACTGTCCATTCGCAACCTTATCATTCGTGACTGTGAGCATAGCGAGCAGCGCCGTAGGCATAAAAACTGCCAGAAACGGATTAGAGTCCGGACAACCCCCTCTGCAACTCTGGAACCTGTGAGGTGAGTTGGATACCTGGCTGATCTGGCAGGGCATTGGTTCCAGCCAGATCCCGCGAACCATAGAGTATATAGTACACAGCGTAATCATTGTTGGTATATAATATCTATGTAGTTATTGGGAAAAACTATATATACATCAGTTGCGCATATCATCGTGGTGATACCCCAATGGAAAAACCATGCATAACACAACGAATTTTGCCACATACAATCGTGACAATGCTTCTGATCGCAGTGATTACCACAACGCTTGCCGGATCAGGCTGTATCGACAACAAGGACACCAGCGCCCCGGAACAATCCATGAAACTGCATATCGCAGGATCGACAACAGTTCTCCCGATAGCAGAGGAGTGTGCCCGCGTATACATGGAGGCACATCCGGGCAGTCAGATCTATGTATCAGGGGGAGGGTCTTCGCACGGGATAAAGTCCGTTGCCGACGGCACAGTGAACATCGGAGACGCATCCCGTGACCTCAAAGATTCTGAGAAGGAGTCGTACCCGGATCTTGTGACTCATGCCATCGCAAAGGACGGTGTTGCAGTCATTGTCCATCCGGATAACGAGATCAGTGATCTCACGATTGCGCAGCTACAGGGCATATACACAGGAGAGACCACAAACTGGGCGGATGTCGGAGGCGAGGACGCGGAGATCATGGTGGTATCTCGAGAGGAAGGCTCAGGAACAAGAGACTGCTTCGAGAGTGCGGTTCTGAAGGCTATCGGAAAGGAGGTCACAGACTATGCGATCATTCAGGACTCAAACGGTAAGGTGCGGATGACCGTTGCCGGAAACGATAAGGCTATCGGATTTCTGTCTCTCGGATATGTTGATTCCGATGTCAAGGCTGTGGGATTCGATGGCACCCCGCCCACGATCGAGAATGTTCGAAGCGGCGAGTATGCAATCTCAAGAACGCTTCTGATGATCACAGATGGCGAGCCAGACGCGGATGAGCAGGCATTCCTTGACTTCGTGCTCTCAGAGGAAGGGCAGGCGATCGTTTCAGAGGTGCACTTCATACCGGTCTCGGAGTGAGAATGAGTGTGAGAGGGGAGAGTGGACGTGATTGCATGACACGGATCGTGCATCTTTCGGATATCCACGTATCAGGCGCCCACTTTCTTTCTGGTGTTGCAGAAAGCGTGATACAGAGTGTCA
>JAGGRW010000212.1 GCA_021159385.1 Methanosarcinales archaeon | reverse complement strand
AATTTGGTCAGAACCATGGGTGAACAAATGAACATGTATGTCCTGTTGAAAATGCAGGGGGACTTGATAGTGGAATCAGGGAAATTATTGCAGCGTCCCAAAAAGATTCTGGGAAACTTGGGTTGAATCGGGGATGACCGTTTTGGATTTGGGGTGCGGTCCCGGATTCTTTTCTGTGGAGATGGCTAAAGAAATAGGATTTAAACCTGTTGAAATACCAAAAGTGTTTTTGAGCAGGGCTGTGGTTTTCGGGATATGGATTTTTTAGTAGCCCAGTTCATTGGATGGTGAGTTGTCGCAGCTACATTGTGCACGGAACCGGGCAAACCTCATGCGCAGTTTTCTTTGCAGATGCTGGACCGGGTGTTGCCAGTAACGGCGTTGGCACGTGCTTTGAAGCTGATGCCGGCATCGATACGGTCAATGCCCCGGACCGCCACACCGGAGTGGTGCCATCCGTAACTGATTTGTGATTCTGTTGCGAAGTTTCACATCCTATCACAACACCTTTCGATTAATCGAAAGGTTTAAGTACTATCGCTTACACCCATAACATTAGACAGGTCGATCAATCGACCAGTCTGAACGAAAGAAGGTGAACAGGATGAACGATCACATCTACAACGAACCGCGGCTGGACGAACCCCCTGCCGTGGAGATCAGTGACGTCAGGAAGAGTCACTGCTACATCGAGAGGACGAGCGCATCAACACCGCACAGCATCGATCCACCATTTCGGAGTACCAGATCACTACCCGGGCATGGATCGGGCAGGAGCGCGCTGATTGCCAGGAGATGAGATCATGAAGAGATCTGAAATTTCAGAACGTGAGGATTACAAAGAGATTAATAAAATAGAATTGTCAAGAGAACTGACAGTTATATGGGCTGGTATGGGAATATTATCACTGTTCGTATTTGGATGCTTCTTCAAGCTTGTGCATACATCAATAACTCAAAATGCAGGTGATTTTGAAGGGACGCCGATTACAATTTTAATAGCCATATCTACCATCGTCTTTACGATGTTATTCCATGAATTCATTCATGGAATTGCTGTTTCAATGTATGGAGGTAAACCCAGATATGGAACAGGAGTCGCCCATTATATACTCCCCTATCTCTATACCACCACAGAAACGATCTTTCGCAGGAATCAGTTTATTGTTATTCTGATAGCACCGTTGATAGTGATTTCTGTACTCGGCGTTATTTCAATGATTGCGTTCCCCGCAATCGCCCACTGGTTCCTTATTCCGCTCACGATGAATGCCGCTGGAGCGATTGCGGATTTGTGGATGACGTTCTCACTAATAAGATATCCTGAACATATATTATTAGCCGATGATCACTCAGGGCTGACAATTTATGGTAAAAGCACGGATAAAGTCGTGAATGCTTCACCGAAAGGTTTTATCAGTGATTTTTTCATCGGATTTTTAATTGGGGTCTCTTCTCTAATTGTTTTATCAGCGGCGCTTCCTATGATTCTGCTTGCGTTGAACGTGGATTCATTCGTGCTTGGCATCGGGAATAGCCATTTTACTTTCTTTGAGTATTCGAAAGGAGAAGAAGGTTTCGGAATTTCTCTAAAGTTCCTGCCAATATTATCATTTGGCGGTGTTATGGGGCTGATTTATGGTTTAGTCAGATCTGGCAAACCTGCTAAACCGGAGAGGTCGATCAATCGACCAGTCTGAACAAAAGAAGGTGAACAGGATGAACGATCACAGCTACAACGAACCGCGGCTGGACGAACCCCCTGCCGTGGAGATCATACACGCCAGAAAGAGCTACTACACCGGCAAGATGGAGGTGCCGATACTCCACGGCATCGATCTCGCAATCCGGCGCGGCGAGTTCCTTGCGATCATGGGACCGTCCGGCTCAGGCAAGAGCACGCTCATGAACCTGATCGGCTGCCTAGACCTCCCGACCGGAGGAGAGATCCACGTATCAGGAAAGGACTTGAGCAAACTCTCCGAAGCCGAACTTGCACATCTCAGAGGGCAGGAGATTGGATTTGTGTTCCAGACATTCAATCTTGTATCCAGAATGAGCGTGCTCAAGAATGTCGAACTCCCGACGCTTGCAAACCAGAAACCAGGCATCGATCCGGGGAAGCGCGCAAAAGAACTCCTGGAACTCGTTGGACTGTCTGATCGGATGCATCACAAGCCGGCAGAACTATCAGGCGGGCAGCGCCAGCGTGTTGCGATCGCAAGAGCGCTCATAAACGACCCATCGATCATTCTCGCTGACGAGCCAACCGGAAATCTCGATACGCGGACAGGTGAGGAGATCATGAAGATATTTGAGGACCTGAACAGGGACGGGCGCACAATTATCATGATCACGCACGACCCTGAGATTGCGGCATACGCTGACCGGATTGTGCGTGTGAAGGATGGGGTGCTTGTGGATGAGGATATAAACACTTAATGCACACCAGTGTTAAAATTGGAGGAAGAACGATGCCAAAAAGAATAGAGTCCCAAGAAGAAGCGATCTCGGGTATAGAGAACGCACAACAATATGCAGAAATGGCTAAAAAATCTGCAAAGATGATGTACGGCAGCTTCCTGAAGCACATCAAATCTCTTGATGTGAAGGGAGGGGAATATCTTGAGGTTGGTGCAGGACCTGGTATCTTGGCTGCTATGATTGCTGAAGACAATCCTGATGTGTATATCACTGCGGTTGAGATCTCGTCTGATATGGTTACTGTTGCTCGGGAATATATCGAGGAGAGAGAACTGGAGGACAGGGTACGTTTCGTCGCTTTGGATGCGGCAGATGAAGTGATGATGGAAGAACTTGGTGAGTTCGACCTGGTTTATTCCACTCTTGCGATGCATCACTGGAAAGATCCGGAAAAAGTCATCAGCAATCTTTTGAAGGTTGTTGGGGATGGAGGGGTGTTATTTATACACGATCTGAGAAGAGTCTGGTGGTTGTATTATTTACCATTGCATAATAGCGGATTTATTGATTCGATCAGGGCTGCGTATATGCCAGATGAGATCAAGACTATTTTTCAGAGATTGGGCATAAACCGATGTGAGATCAAGAGAAGATTTCCATATTTTATGCAATCGATAATTGTGAGGAAATGAAGGTATGTATCTGTGCCTGACAGCGTGTTTGCAGATCCCGCAAACATGGTGGGGCGCCCGGGTGAGATCCGCCGGTCTGAAAAGAAACACAAAACAGGGAGGCGTCAGCGATGGAATCGAGTTGTGAGTCCTGTAAATTGCGGAATTACGCGGAAAGAAAGCCGGGTTCACTGATCAGCAAGCTCTGGCGGTGGCATACAAAGTGGTGTCCCGGCTGGAAGGCGTATCAGGAAGAACTGGCTAAATGCGGGGAAGAGTCGGAGGGCTTTTGAGTCTGTGACTTTCGCAGCCAGGACACAAGTGTGTTCATCTCTTTCATATAGATTCTCTCCTGCTTGGTTTGACTCATTGTTACAATTGCGATATCTTGTCCAACGTTCTGATCGATTGAGATATAAAACATGCCTGTCAACTCCGTACTATGAAGCGCGTGCTCTGGTGGCTGATTGCCGGCACAAAAGGTGGAGTGAACCGTGCCAGGATGATCAAAGCGCTGAATGATCGTCCGTACAATGCCAATCAGTTATCAGAGGTGCTGGGGTTGGACTACAAGACGATAAGACACCATCTCAAGGTTCTTTCCGAGAATAACGTGGTCACATCTACAGGAGATGGTTATGGTACGATGTACTTTCTCTCCCAGACTATGGAAGAGAATTACACGCTCTTTGAAGAGATTTGGGAGAAAATTGGGAATAAATTCAAGTGAAGAGGTGATAATATGCAACTATCTATATACGATCCGGTATTTATAATGAACGTCAAAACGGTCATAACCACGGCAAATGTGGTGCTGCTGGTTTTGTTGCTTGCTATTTATATCCGGAGTTACGCACGGATCAAATCGAAGTTCACACTGGGTTTGATGATATTTGCGTTTCTTTTGCTTTTGCAGGCAGTCACATCAACGCCGTGCATGCATGCTGCTACATGTGGGCGCCGGATGTGCGTCATAGGACCGCTTGACGTGTTACCAGACATACTCGAATTTATGGCGCTCCTGGTTTTGATGCACCTCAGTTCGGAGTGAATTTGGGTATGATTCTGGTGAGATTTGGATATAATTCTGGAATAATTATATATGTAAAACCCACTGATTGAGTATTGCCCAAATGGGCTAAACTCGAACAAGGTGAAAACAAAATGAAGACAGGAACAATGACTGGAATCCTGATCGTTGCACTGGTCGCGCTCTCCATCGGAGTTGTTGCTGCCCAGTACGGTCAGGGCGGCGGCGCTGACGGCGCCCGATACGTGGATGCCGACGGCGATGGAATATGTGACAACATCGGCACGTGCCCAGGATTCGTGGACGCTGATGGTGACGGTGTCTGCGACAATCTCGGCGGCTGCGGACGCGGACGCGGTGGACGCGGATGCGGTGGATGTGGATGCGGCGGCATGAACTTTGTCGATAGCGATGGTGATGGCGTCTGTGACAACATCGGCACCAACGGCAGAGACTCTGACGGCGACGGCATCCCGAACGGACAGGACGACGATTATGCGCCGCCGCAAGACGGAAGCGGACAGGGCAAAGGACGTAATCGATAAGTCTGTGCTGTGTGCGCGGAACGGCCGCGCACTCTTTTTATTTTTTATCGTGTGAACAGTAGTTCCGAATACCCCTACTTCCGAATACATTTATACTCTATAAAACATA
>JAGGRW010000058.1 GCA_021159385.1 Methanosarcinales archaeon | reverse complement strand
AAGATAGATGGTTTTACGGCTGACGATCTGACTTTTCTTGAAACCGCGTGCAATGGAGCGTCGTATATATTGACGAGGGACTCTGATTTCCATGACAATAAAAAGAAGATCCGTAAAGCGGGATGCAGGTTCGAAGTGTCATCTCCTGAGGAGTATGTTCACCGCCGTCACGAATGAAGTGCCGGAAGCGCAACCGACTCCGTCCTTCCTGATCCGGTCGGTGCGATCGGCGGATCACAACCGGTACAGTCTGCCAGCCCAGACCACCCTCGCGATAACATCCTCGGGAGCCCCCTCCGCATCAACCCTCTTCTCGATTACTGGAATCTTCGTCCCCTCAAGCATCTTTCGTGCGAGGCGGAGATCGCCGCCGGCAACGATCAGGTCAATTCGGTCAATTCGGGGAGTCCGATCCGTTCGATCGGCATGATCGCCCTGATCGCCCCCCGCACTCCACATCGACCGGAGATGCTCCCGCACCTTCACAACATGGTGTTCGATCGCTTCATCCCGACCGCGCTCGAATCTCCGCTGGCTCCACCCGCCCTTGGTGTGCTTCGCCTGAACGCCGGTGCGCACGATCTCGGCGCTGACATCATGCCCGCCATGCCCTCCGACGATTCCTACAACTGTTCGCCCTGCATGTGCATACACTCCGCAGATCGCCCCCTCGCGCTCAAGCATCGTCTTCAGAGGATTCAAATCCAGTGTGTCGTCGGTCACCCATTCAGACCCAACAATTGCAAACGGTGGGACGATTGCGAGTGAGATGCAGTGGTCTTCGTCATAAAACAGCACTTTTCCGTTGTGCGATTTGATCTGGTCGAATAGGTGGATACAGCTCTCGTCGATGAAATCCCCGAACTCGAAATCGGACACCCTCGCAGTTCCGGTCAGGTATACCGAGTGAAGGGTTCTGGATTCCGAACGCACCGAGCCCAGTTTGAACACGACGTCTTCAAAACTCTTCTTGTTCAGCAAGTGCGTCCCGCTGAATGATAGGTTTCCGGACACCTCACTTACAATCGTCGCAAGCTCATTTTCAAGCGTTGTTATCCTCTGCTGAGCCTGATTGAGTATTTCTTCGACTTCTTGTTTCCTTGCGATTGCGGTTTTTGTCTTCTTGCTTCGTTTATCCAGTTTCGTCTCCAATTTCCGGTTTTCCGTGCGCAGTTCCTCGATCTGCTGCTGCAATTCGCTGATCTGAGCTTTGTGTTTCCTGGTTCCGAAGAGGTCAAGCGACTGTGCCATTGTTCTTTTATTAACGTTTGATGGTAGAAAAGCGTATACGATCCGGACTGCCAGAGCATGGCAGATAGGCGGTATAATCAATCAGACCCGAGTTCCAATCCGGTCCAGCATACGGTTTCGCCGCACCCCCGCGTTCGCTCTTCCATGAGCAAACCAAGAAGCCGCTCGCGTATCACATTCACCTCAACGCTCGTCCTGACCCTTGGCCTGTCAAGACCGATCTCGATTATCTCGCGAATCTGCCCGGGTCTTGCGGACAACACGACGACCCGGTCTGCAAGATACATCGCCTCGTCGATGCTGTGTGTGATGAAGAGAACCGTCTTCCGGGTCTCGTTCCATATCCTCAGGAGTTCCCCCTGCAGGATGTTTCTCGTCTGGGCATCGACCGAACCGAACGGCTCGTCCATGAGCAGAACCTTCGGATCGTTTGCAAGCGCTCTTGCTATCGCAGCCCGCTGCCGCATCCCCCCGGAAAGCTCATAAGGGTAGCTGCGCTCAAACGCGTCAAGCCCAACCATCTTCAGGAACTTTCGTGCGGTCTCGTACCGTTCGTGCTTCGGCACACCTTTGAGTTCCATGCCAAAGGAGACATTGTCGATTATCCTCCGCCACGGGAAGAGCGAATACTCCTGAAACACCATGCCCCGTTCCGAATCCGGCGACGTTATTTTCTTGGAATCGAGCAGAACCTCGCCTGATGTCGGCTGGTCCAGCCCCGCAATGATCCGCAGAAGCGTCGTTTTGCCGCAGCCCGAGGGCCCTATAAAACAGAGAAACTCCTTGTCACGGACCGCAAGATTGATGTTCCGGAGTGCCTCGACCTCTCCAGTCTCCGACTCAAAGACCCGGGATATGTTTGAAACCGTGAGCATCAGTAAGTAACCGGTCACAATGACCGATAACCTTTTCGTTCGATCCGTTCGGTTACGCCGTTGCAATCTTTCAGAAACACACCGTCATCAATCACCCTCCCGATCGCGGTCAGTTCACATACGCGGGTGGCATCTCCGAGTCGGTCCGGCGCAACTGTTGCGAGCAGTTCAAAGTCCCCGCCAGCGTACAGCGCAAGTTCAAGTGCAAGCGCAGATGCAGGCGCAGAATCAAGACCGCTTCCCGGAGCCGCATCAGCGTCCGCACGTAGTTCCGGTGGCACCGGAAGTGCGGAAGCCATTATCTCAAACCCGCAGCAATTTACATTAGCAAGCTGGTGCAGCGACAGCGAAAGCCCATCGCTGTTGTCCATCATCGCTGTCACCGCTCCTGATTCTGCAAGCGATATCCCCTCTTCCACGCGCGGAATCGGTTCAAACAATTTGTTTATTGCGGCGGACCCCCCGGGTTCCCGTTTCTGCTCCAGTTCAGCCATGCCGAGACCTGCCATGCCGAGATTTCCGGTGACGCAGACGATATCGCCGACATTCGCCCCCTTCCTGCGCAGAATCTGATCCTTTGGCATACGACCGAGCCCTGTTCCGCAGATTGTTAGTTCCTGATGCGAATCGGTGTCCCCTCCGATTACTCTGGTTCCACACCTGCGTGCGCACGCATCCATCCCATCGACGACCGAATCCACGAATGCAGGTGTAAGGTCGGGAATTCCCATCGATACGAGCAGCCCGGAAGGACGCGCGCCCATCGCGGCGATGTCGCTGAGTGTACCCGCTGCGCACATCCAGCCGATCTGCCACGCGCTCATCTCGTGCGGAAAGTCGGTCTCCCTGTGAAACATATCAGTCGTTGCGACCAGATATTCAGTCTCCGAGAGATCAAGTATTGCGCAGTCCTCGAATTCGACGTCCAGACGCCGGACGATCCGCGCAACGATCGCGGTCTCGCCGAGTTCATAGATCGCCATGATCAGCGGAATGTGCTTTTGTTTCGCGTAATTTGATCAATGCAAATATGGAATAATTCAGAATATCCCGGTATTCCGACTCGATTCCTTCTGAAACTTTCGGAGGTTCCTTTGATTCCTCCAAACTTCGTATTCGGTATGCTTTGACGAGTATCTGGTCTGTTATCGACGAAAGTCGCATCGTTCTCCACGAATCGCCATAATCCGCATTTTTTGCGATCATCAGTTCCCTGATCTCCTTGAGAATCTCGTCATATTCTTCGAGTGTGTTTCTTTCCTGCGACATCATGGTCACCTGTATTTTGGATTCACCGCGGTCACTGATAATGGTTTCCCAAAACGCCCGGGCAGAACCGCAGAGCGGATGCAATCGATAGCAACAAACAGGTTACACAAAGTTTATTTAGGTGCAACGTAACGTAGTCAACACGTCAACTCAACTGTCCCAGTAGTGTAGTGGTGATCATGGGAGGCTGTCAATCTCCCGATCCGGGTTCGATTCCCGGCTGGGGCGTCACACTTTTTTGGTCATCTGTTGTCCGGTATCTGACGTTTCGAGTATAATCGATGTAACTGGTCGTTTGAACACCTTCACGCGAGATACAGAGAACCCCGATTCATTCACTCGATCGCATACTCAAAAACGACCAGCGACACAACGAAAAAGACAATATCGTAGACGCACAGCACCCGAAGTTCGGGGATCGCGCTTGTTGCTGTCAGCACCTTCGTTGTTGCGGGTACCAGCACAAAGAGCAGCGGGAAGAGCAGCGGGAAGAGTATTACCGGCATCAGGAGGTCTCTTGCGTGTGCGTTTAAGGTCAGCGCGGAAAGAAGCGTGCCGACAGCGAGAAAACCGGTCGTTCCGAGTAGTATGACCAGTGCCAGCCAGAAGACAGTTGCGAAGGTGTAATTAAATAAAAATATAAATATTGGTATGGTGATGACCTCCACGATCAGCATCAGCACGAGATTGGAGAGCATCTTACCGACGTAGATCGTGCTGCGATCGACAGGACAGAGCCTTAAACCCTCGATGCAGTTCTCTTCCTGCTCGAGCGCAAACGACCTGGACAATCCGAGCATGCCTGCAAACATGAACGTGATCCAGAGGATGCCGGGAGCCAGTTCGGTGATCCGAACGTGGTCGCCAAGCGACTCCTTGAATGAGAAGTTGAAGATCAGGATTATCAAGAGCGCAAATATGAGCATCGAGTTTAGCATCTGCTTGGTTCTGAACTCGGCGACAAGGTCTTTTGTTGCGATTGCGATGCATCGCTTCATATCGATCACTTGGCGCGATGGCACATAAACGTGATTGATCTCGCACCTCGCAGCAGAGAGTGCAACTGCCACCAAAAGCGTTTTGTATCCACTTCAGATTAGAGCGAGTCTCTGGAGTGGGGGCATCTGCGCAGATGCTGTCAAATTCTACCGTATTTTCGGATTGCGGGATTGGCGTACTTCAGTTACATTTACCTCCCGCCCCACCATAACACCCACGGCTTTCTCATAAAACCCGGACCGCACAAAGTTCTCTTCACTGATCGCGACACGACTCGTCAAGACCTTTCTCTAAAACCAGTACTTCCGAAACTGCCGAGTTCCGAACACAATTCCCAGCCACGCCACCATCCAGCCACAATCACCTCGCGAACATCCATCGAAACTATCTCGAATCCA
>JAGGRW010000168.1 GCA_021159385.1 Methanosarcinales archaeon | reverse complement strand
GTTTTTGATCAAACTTTTGTGAAAAGTTTGCGAGTAAGAAATGCCCTCCGGGTGGAGGCGGCGATATGCTTTTTAGTGAATAAAAAAGGTGTAACCGTTCGATGAATATAAAAAAAAGCGATCTGATAAGTACGTACGCCCAGAGCATTGGTATAGAGGCAGCTAAGGAACTCATCGCCAAAACGATAAATGCTGCTGCCCTGAAAGACGGAGAGAAGTTTACAACGGAGGAGACGGATCGGATATACCGTGAACTGGCGAAAGAAGGCGGCTTGATCCGGATAGTCGCGCAGACTTTCATGATTCAACTGGAGCGCAAGAAGTCAGAAGAGCAGGCGCTGCTACTCGACAACATAGAGACTCAGATCTGGTATTTGACGGATGTGGCGACGTATGGCGCAGTAAACAGGGCACATGCGGAATTTCTGGGGATTGGGAAGGAGAATATTGAAGGCAGGAACATACGCGACATATACGGTTGCGATGAAGCTATGGTCGTAATCGCTGACAACAGAAACGTGTTTGATTGGAAAAAACAGATCCGGACAGAGGGATGGGTCGGAAATGGTGCGGGCGAGGCGCGTTTTTTGTCCATCACGAGGACGCCGAAACTGGATGATACCGGAGAGGTTGAGTACGTAATCTGCACCGCAGAAGACATAACCGAACGCAAACGTGCGGAAGATCAGATACGGGCGTCTTTGAAGGAAAAAGAAGTCTTGTTGCAAGAGATCCACCACCGGGTGAAGAACAACCTTCAGGTCGTGGCAAGTCTGCTCAACATGCAGGAACGAACAACCAAAGACAAGGATGCTGCGGCTATACTCGCAGACTCACGGAACCGGATAAATACTATGGCTCTTATCCATTCTCAATTATATGAAAGCAGGGACCTGTCCGAGGTGACGATGAAGGGGTTTGTAGACACCTTGCTGAGGCAGTTGTTCATGAGTTATCAGGTTCAAGATACGAGGGTCACAGAGGTCGTTCGCGTGGCTGATTGTCCGTTTCCGATCTCAATTGCGGTGCCGATCGGGTTGATCTTGAATGAACTGCTCTCAAACGCTTCAAAGCACGCCTTTTGCGGCAGGAAGGATGGCACGATCAAGATCGTTCTCGATGCGTCGGATGAGGGTAAGTGGGATGAGCGGGGTGGCGAGAGTGGAGGTGGCAGGATCAGTCTGATCGTCAGCGATGACGGCGTCGGACTGCCCCGTGGATTTGATATCGACGCGACCCCGACGCTTGGCTTGCGTCTGGTGAAGATCCTGGTTACGGAACAGCTGCACGGAAACCTTGAGATCACTGATAGTTCCGACAGTCATAGTTCCGACAGTCGCGGGGGTGGCGGGACAACCTTTAAGATAGAATTCGACATATATGATTAGTGCGGGGGCTTACGTGTGGAAGAAGCAAAGATACTCATAATTGAAGATGAAGCCATCGTAGCTGAAGATCTGGAGATGGCGATCACCGATATCGGATACGAGGTGGTGGGGCGTGCCGATAGCGCAGATGGCGCTATAAAAAAAGCTTTTGAACTTAAACCGGATCTTGTGTTGATGGATATTGTTCTCAAAGGTGAGAAAAATGGTATCGACGCTGCTTACGAGCTAAAAGAGAAGATGGACATTCCAGTCATATTTTTGACCGCGTATTCTGATAACGATCTGATCGACAGAGCCAAGAGCAGCGAGCCTTATGCATACCTTGTCAAGCCGTTTCAGGGGAAGCAACTTCTCGCAGCAATCGAGATGGCTCTGTACAGGAGCCGGATGGAGAAACGATTAAAAGAGAGCGAGGAGTGGCTCGCAACAACCCTGATGGGGATCGGGGATGCTGTGATCGCAACAGACCGGGAAGGTTGTGTGAAGTTCATGAATCCTGTCGCGGAAGGGTTGACCGGGTATTTGCAGGAAGACGCCATCGGAAAGCCACTAAAGGATGTTTTTGTTATCATCGACGAAGATTCTGGTGAACCTGTTCCGGATGTGGTTACAGCAGTTCTGAGCGGAGGCACCGCTGTCGCTATAACGAACCACACGATCTTAATAGCAAGAGATGGAGTTAACGTTCCGATCAGTGAGAATGGCGCACCGATCAGAGACAGCAGCGGAGAGGTAACCGGCGTCGTTTTGGTATTCCGCGATGTGACCGAAAATAGGGAGTTTGCGGCGCGGACAATGAGGCTAAACGAGGAGTTGGAAGAGCGGGTGAAAGAGAGAACGCTGGAACTGGATCACGCTTACGAGCACCTGAATATTGCTATGGAGCAGATGTATCACGCGCAGAAGATGGAATCAATCGGAGTTCTCGCCGGCGGGATCGCACACGACTTCGAGAGTCTCCTGGCTGTTGTTCTTGGCAATCTATCAGTTGCAAAGGAGGTAGTGGATGATAACCGGGAACTGTTCAGGATGCTTGCGGAGATAGAGAAGGCGTCGCTACATGCAAAGGACCTGACCAGACAGTTGCTCACAGTCTCCGGAGGCGAAACGATCGTCAAACAGACCGTTGATCTGGCGAAACTGCTACAGGAGTCAACCATCCTCGCCGGAACAGGCGCAAACACTACCTGCGAATTCGAGATACCTGATGACCTCTGGCACGTCGATGCCGATCCGGCGCAGATCGCTGATGCTGTGGGAAAGATCGTAACGAATGCCGATCAGGCGATGCCGAATGGCGGGACGATCAGGGTTAGGTGTGACAATGTCACGATCGGGATTGCGCAGGTCATACCACTGGAAGAGGGGGATTACGTGAAGATATCAATCGAAGATATGGGGGTCGGCATCCCGGACGAGAACAACTGCTGGATATTTGACCCGTTCTTCACGACCAAACCCGATGAACACGGTCTGGGGCTTGCGACTGCGTACGCCATCGTGAAGGGGCACGGCGGGCACATCGCAGTGAAATCCGATGTAGGCATCAGAACCGTCTTCTGCATCTATCTGCCAGCATCTCGCGGTGGCAGGGATGCGCCGTCGGAAGAAGCCACTTCTTGATCGCTGATTTTATGCCTCCGGCGCTGCTCGCTGCGCTCACAGTCACGAATGCAGACGTTTGGATGAGTTGCACGGACGGCGGGGGCGAGGGGGCGAAGACACGCAACGCCTGACCGCAAATGCTATGTCATCCGATGCACAAGCGATCTATGAACTCCATATTCGAGATGCATATAAGCATGAAAATAGCGAGATAGCTTCAGAGTGAACATGAAACCAGAAGTTAAGGATTGATTGGAACAAGCAGAACACGACATAGAAGTCGCAGAATATAATTTTAATGGAAATATGCTGGATGCTGCTGCTTTTTATTCGCAGCAAGCTGCGGAAAAGGCATTAAAATCGATATATATCTCAGAGTTTAATAAACTGTGGAAGGTGCATGATCTGGTGAGAATTGCAAAAAGGGTTAAAGCGCCGACTAAAATTGTTAGATTGTGCGCAAAGATCACTCCTGCATATACGGGCACTCGATATCCCGATGTTTGTAATGAATATGACCGTAGAGATGTGGAAGAGATTTTAAGGGGTGCAAAGGAGGTACTGGAATGGGTGAAGATACGTCTAAACTTATAAAAGCGTTAAAAGAGTTTAAAGAGATGCTATGCCAAAAATATGACATAAAAGAAATGATATTATTCGGCTCTCAGGTGAGTGGAGAGGTGGATGAAGATAGTGATGTCGATCTAATTGTAGTCGGCGATGAGTTTAAGGATAAAAGTCCACTTAAAAGACCTTTCGAACTTTATCTGGAGTGGACAATGGATTACCCGGTTGATTTTTTATGCTATACGCCAGAGGAATTTGAAGCGAAGCGAAAGGGAATAAGTATTGTTCGCCATGCGATCCACGAAGGGATTGTGATTTGAGTGGTTTTCAAGCATTCGCATTTCCAAAAAATCGTTTCGTATGCGGAGAATGTGATCTGCCGCAGGTGTGGCTGCCCAAAACTACCTTCCTGCTTCGCGATGATGCTGATACTTACCGAGCGCAGAATCAACCTCACTGTGCGTGTGCTTGTGAATATGCAGATGCACATGCCCGTCCCCGTTTGCAATCGTCCGTGTCAGGTTCCTGACCGCGCCCTCAATCGATAGCGGGAGCACATCGCACGGATACCCGAACGCCTGCAAGACCAGAAAGAACTGCATGATCACCGGAACCTCGAGCCCTGCTGCCAGAAGCATCTCCGTATCTGAGAAGACCTCGCGGGTGGTTCCGTCCGCAACAACAGTCCTGTTGAGGACGATGACACGGTCAGCAAGTTCAGGAATCGCGTTTACATCATGTGTGACGATTAAAAGCGTCCTTCCCTCATCCTTCAGTCTCTTAAGAATATCTATCAGTTCGCTCCGGCTCTTTGGATCCAGATTGGTGGTGGGCTCATCCAGGGCAAGAATCAAAGGCTCCATAGAGAGAACCGTTGCAAGCGCGGCACGCTTCTTCTCGCCGCCGCTCAGGTGGTGCGGAACCCGTTCCTCGTATCCGGAAAGCCCAACCATCTCAAGCGAATCCCTGACCCTACGCTCTACTTCATCTCTCTTAATTCCAAGATTGATCGGACCGAACGCCACATCATCAGCAAGCATAGGCATAAAGAGCATGTCATCAGGGTTCTGGAAGACGATACCGATCTTATCTGGCATCTCATGCACCTTCTTCGGATCGACGGTCTCGCCGAGAACCTCGATAGCCCCTCGTGATCCGCTGCTGTGCAGTACGCCGTTTAAGTGGAGGAGCAGCGTCGATTTACCTGCGCCGTTCGGTCCGACGAGTGCCACGGACTCACCTTTCTTGATCTCAAATGAGACGTGCTCGAGCGCGACCGTGCCGTCAGGATATGTGTAATTCAGGTCATGGACGCGTAACGCCCATGAAAAACTCTCCGTCATGGGCGTCGACGGCGAAGCCGTTATCGCCCGTGAAAAACTCTCCGTCATGGGCGTCGACGGCGAAGCCGTTATCGCCCGTGAAACACTCTCCATCATGGGCGTCGACGGCGAAGCCGTTATCGCAGACATTACAGCGCCACCGATAATATCACCTGATATATCTG
>JAGGRW010000051.1 GCA_021159385.1 Methanosarcinales archaeon | reverse complement strand
CCCAAACCCCATGGTAGGGTATCCGGAGAATTCGCCGAGTCACGAGAGATGAAAGAAGCGCTTGACATTGAGGGGGCGTCTGATGCCAAATAATAACCAGCAGCCGACAAAACCAAAACCAGACGCCCCACTCTTCGACCGGGTGGCAACGATCATTGGGCAGGCTCGTGCCAATGTGTGGTCAAGACCGAAAGCGGCGCAGCAAAGCTCTTCATCTGCCTGCAGGACGATCGAGTGAAGACGGACGATTCTGAGAATCCGGCATGTGCGCGCTCGCTGTAGCAGGGCTGCTGCCGCTTAATCTCAGTCGTAGTTCTGGTCATTCAGAGAGTTTCAATCCGTTCCACGATTTCCCTGCCCTGATCAGTCGGATAATAGATCAGGTAATTCCCTTCCTGCCTTGAGTATATCAGACCGCCCTCCTTGAGTATCGAGAGATGGTACGACATCTTCGAGTACGCATACCCGGTCATCGCAACGAGAAGGCAGACGCACATCGGCTGCACCGAGAGCGCAAATAGCACCCGGACCCGCACAGGATCAGATAGTGCACGTGCGATCGAGACGATATCCTTCAGCTTCTGATTATCTGGCAGCGATTCAATGATCCCGTCGATTCCGCCTTTCTCTTCCAGTTCACACCTGATCGAATCCGGTATCTCTATTTTTTCCATGATTTCAAACCTCTTTGAAACTGCAAGGTTTAAGTAATGTTCAGAACATTATTGAAATGCTGGTAAACATCACAGATAATGTTTGCCATTCAACGAAGGTATGATCAAAATGTTCACAAGGATTCTCTATCCAACAGACTTCTCTGATTGTTCAGAGAAGGCTCTGGAGTACGTTAAGAAACTGAAAGAAGCCGGGACCAGGGAGGTGATCGTGTTTCATGTAATCGATGAACGAGATATCAGGACGGTATCCGGCAGCATAGTATGGCTCGGAGAGACGGCTGAAGAGTATGAAGAGCAGGTTTTCAGCGAGATGGCAACGAGTGCCGGGGAGCAACTGAATGCGATCAAGGAGGAGCTTGTTGATGCGGGCATGAAAACGAGTGTCAGACTCGTAAGAGGCATACCGTTCAAAGAGATACTCAGGATCGATGAAACGGAGGAGGATATCTCTCTGATCGTGATCGGATCACACGGGAAGAGCAACGTCAAGGAGATGCTTCTTGGCTCTGTCTCTGAGAAGGTCATAAGAAAATCCAAAAGACCTGTTTTAGTGGTGAAGAGGTAAGAGACTGGATCTAGTAACAGCGATCATTGCGCTTGCCGTAACCGGGATATGCGTCGGGTTTACGAGCGGATTGCTCGGTGTTGGCGGATCGTTCATCATGACCCCGGTGCAGTACTGGATATACATCGCAATGGGGGTTTCAGAGGATGTTGCGATCAAGGTCGCATTCGGAACGACCTTGTTTGTCATACTGCCGACTGCGATGAGCAGCACACTTGGGCACAGCAGGAAAGGCGCGGTCATCTGGAGGGCTGCACTCGTTCTCAGTATCGCGGGTGCAGCCGGATCGCTGATCGGTGCTACGATTGCGACGCATCTGCCAGGCGGTGTGTTGAGGATCATATTCGGGCTTGCAATTCTTGCAGGTGGCATCAGAATGCTCACAGCAAAGCCGCCGAAGATCGAGGAAGAGCCCGTGGACAATCCGCTTCTCCTGGCGGTGTATGGTTTTCCACTCGGCATCGTGATCGGCGTCACCGGAATCGGCGGCGGTGTGCTGATGATCCCTTTGATGGTACTTCTACTCAAATTCAGGATGCATCAGGCAGTCGGAACATCGAGTGCGCTGATGATAGCAACGAGCACCGGAGGAGTGATCGGTTACATCATCAACGGACTCGGTGTCGAGGGTCTTTTTGCATACTCGCTCGGGTATGTGAACCTGATTTCATGGCTCGCGCTTGCTGTAACGAGTGTGCCGATGGCACAGGTTGGCGTCAGGGCGTCTCACAGACTGCCAGCAAGGGAGTTGAAGTACATATTCGTCGCTGTGATGATCGGTGTGGGACTGAAGATGATCGGAGTCTCTGGTTGATGATTCCATCTCAGTATTCCAAAATTATTTGAAACCACAAGGTTTAAGTATCAGCATTTCAAACATAATTCAAATGCTGGTATGCAATTGCATACAACATTTACCGCTTGAATAGAGGTATCACGATGGAATCATCCACCACCACACCAGCCATCACCCGGACATGCGCTGAATTCATAGAAAGACTGCGTGATAGGGATAAACGTATTTTAGCGAGAGGAGACCGGATGCCCTCAAGGATCATGTATCCAACCGATGGATCCGCTGTAGCTGAACATGCCCTCGATTGGGCTATCGATCAGGCTAAAGCAACCGGAAGTGAAATACTCGTGCTGCATGTCATAGAAGATGGTAATCCATGTCAGGAGATCATAGATCTCGCTAAATCAACAGAGGTCGGAATGATCGTGATGGGGACGCATGGCACCGGCGGGCTGCCGCGTGCTCTCCTTGGAAGCGTTGCTGACAGGGTCATCAGAACATCCCCCTGTCCGGTATTGCTCGTGCCAGCGACAGCTGAGACGGTGAAGGATGACCGTTGAATCTCTGCTGCTGATTGGACTTGATACCCTCAAGGAGTACATGGCACTGCACGTACTGATGTGTCTTGTGCCAGCATTCTTCCTTGCAGGCGCCATCGCCTCGCTATTTTCGAAAGAGTCTGTGCTGCGCTACTTTGGCGCAGATGCACCCAAATACCTCTCGTACAGCGTGGCATCGGTAAGCGGCGTGCTTCTTGCGGTCTGCTCCTGCACGGTCTTGCCGCTCTTTGCCGGAATCTACAAACGGGGTGCAGGAATCGGTCCTGCTTCAGCGTTCCTCTTCTCAGCGCCCGCGATCAATCTTCTCGCAATCGTCTACACCGCAAAGATCATCGGCTTCGATATCGGTGCCGCCCGCGCTGTTGCTGCTGTTAGCATGTCAATCGTTATAGGTCTCGTCATGGCTACGGTCTTCCGAAGCGAGGATGAGGCGAAGGGCAGGATGGTCTCGGCTGCTGGCGAGAGCGAGATCAACCCGCTGCACCAGACCGCCATCTTCGTACTGCTTCTCGCCATCCTTGTGCTCGGTGGCATCATCAGTACGTGGATGTGGAGAGGAATCGTGATCGGACCGCTCACGCTTCTGACGGTCTACGCTTCAAGAACGTGGTTTGATGATGAGCAGATCCACGACTGGTTGTATGAGACATGGGATCTCACAAAGAAGATATTCCCGCTTTTGCTGGTGGGTGTATTCTTTGCCGGTATAATCGTTGAGCTGGTGCCATCAGACCTTGTTGTGCGGTTTGTCGGAGGAAACTCGATACAGAGCAATCTGATCGCGTCGGTTGCTGCGGCACTGATGTACTTTGCAACATTAACCGAGGTTCCGATCATCGATTCGCTGATGAAACTCGGGATGGGCGCAGGACCGGTGCTTGCGATGCTTCTGGCAGGACCTGCGCTCTCGCTACCGAACATGATCGTGATCAGCCGCGTGATGGGTGTCAGGAAGGCATCCGTCTATATCGCAACCACGGTGACCATGGCTACCACAGCCGGGTTCGCGGCTGGAATTATTATATGGAGTTAAAAATATGGATGTAATTGTAAAGGTATTCGGATCGGAGCCGCCCTGCGCCAAATGCAAGGTGGCTCATGACATCGCAAAGAACGTTTCGGAGAGAATCGGAGAGGGTGTTGTTGTGGAGAAGCACGGCGCTCTCAGTGAGGAAGGCGATAAGTACGGGATCATGATGACCCCGACCGTTGTCGTCAACGATGAGATCGTGGCAGTCGGTAAGGCTCCATCTGAGAAGAAGCTGGAAGAGATCATCAGAGCGAAGATGGAGGCGTAACAGATGGTAGAAGCGGATAGATGCAACTGCGGCGGAGTCTCTGAGATTGGGCTCTTTGCCTGCGCCGGCGGGGCAAACGTCGGTCTCATGAGCGTAAAAGCTGCGGCTATGGTTTCAGAGAAACTGGGACGAGAAAAAGCAGCTCTCCTCTGCCTTCCTGGAATTTCAGCAGAGATTTCGGGAATCATCGAAGGCGCGAAGACGTGCAGGGCAATGATCGCAATCGATGGATGCGGCACACGGTGCGCGGCAAAGACGCTCAGGAAAGCTGGATTCGATCCGGTGGAGATCGTTCTGAACCGGGATTGTGATATTGCGAAGAACCACGATCTTTCAGACAAAGCCGGATTGGAAGATGCTGCTGAATATGTATTTGAGGCGATAAAGAAGATAGAGGTGTGAAATGACAGACGGATGCAGTTGCTGTGCTCCCCGGGATCTGAAGCGGACGCTTGTTGTGATCAGAGATGCCACCATCGGTCTTGCAAAGCTGGACCGGGTCTTTGGAGAGCTGTACAACTCTAAAAAGAGTCCTGATGACGTTGATGGGGAGGAAATTGTGAATTTAGTATCGTTTTACAATTATATTCCACCAGGTGCGATCGATCTGTATGCGGAAGCACTGATAAAGGAATATGAAAAGTTCTACAGAGATAAGGAGGGTATAACAGCATGAATTTCGTTGAAAGCATCAGAATCAAGCGAATCATGCCGTGCGTAGCAGACCCTGCGAAGATCAGGGTAATTGCAGGTGCCGACAGGGAACTCGGAGAGATACTGCCCTATCTGGATCAGAGGATTCCAAATGCGCTGTATTCAAAGAAGAGCGGCTTTCTGACGTACAAGAGAGGGGTGAGCCTCATCACACTCCACGCTATCGGCGAGGTTGCAATGGCGCAGATAGCTGATGAAAGCGATGCAAATGCAATTCTCGAAGAGATAAAAGATAAGATCAATGAGACCTTTGAAGAACGGGATCAGATTGATCTGACAACACAAAAGAAGCGGGTGACTGTAGGACCGCTCGATCTCTACGGGTATCTGCCAAAGACGAACTGTAAGGAGTGTGGGGAAGCTACATGCATGGCGCTTGCCGTGAAGGTCCTGAATCAGGAGAGGAGTCTCGATGACTGCCTCTATCTCTCTGAACCGAAGTATAAGTGTGCGAGAGACACGCTTGTCATGTTGCTCAAATCGGCTGGATATGACGTGGAATGAAAAGTTTCCGGATGATTCGAATGAAAGATATGAATAAATGCGTC
>JAGGRW010000158.1 GCA_021159385.1 Methanosarcinales archaeon | reverse complement strand
GTGAAAAAATCGTTGTGAAAAAATCGTTGTGGACAAATCGTTTTTCAACTTTTTTCTGCGATTCGTTATTGGAGGCTACATTCTTTGAATTTTGGGTTTAAACAAGTCGCGGTTCGTAGTGACACTACCCTATTCCTGCTCGACAAGCCGGGTCCAGCTCAGACCGAAGTGCGAGAGGTACGCGCTCCCGAGAACCAGCGTCACCGAGTTCTTGACGGCGTGATCGAGGAGGGCAGTTGCAAAGCCGATACCGGGATCGATACCGCCAAAGCTGAATATCAGGGTCAAGACGCCCTCATAAGTTCCTATCGCGCCCGGCGTGATCGGGAAGATCTTTGCGAGATTACCGATGGCAATTGCAAGAAATACGAGCGCAACCGGATGCGAGGATGCGCCACCCCCGCCCGAGAACGCGTTCAGTATCACAAAGCATGTGAGAATGTCAAAGAACCAGATCGCAAGCGATCCTGCAAATAGCGTCACGAATGCACGCGGGTTCGTTGACGCATGAGCAATCTCCCGGAGAAAGCGCATGGCAGCTCCGCCGATCGTTGTGCGGACTTTCAGAAACAGGATCAGAAGCACAAATACGACCAGTGTGGCAACTCCTGCGGTTATGATTATGTCTGTTACCCATCGATCGAAGAGAACGCCCCTCATGCCCCAGATGGCAAGGATACTGATTGCGGTTATCGCGAGAACATCGAATATCCGCTCGACAGCGAGCGACGAGAGCGCGGTTGCGAACGGAATGCCTCGCATCTTCTTTAAGAGGTACGCACGGGTCACGTCCCCGAGGCGTGCCGGCAGGATGACGTTTGCGGACTGGCTCAGAGAGATGCACCCGACCAGAAAAGAGAGATTCTCCCTCTGATCCATCGAAATAAGGATCTGCTGGTACCTGACTCCACGCAGGGGCCACGAGATAAGGTAAACCAGAACAGAGAGCGCAACAAGCGCTGGTGATGCGGTGCGTAGTGTGGAGGCGAGATCCCCAACTCCGATCAGGTATGCGATCGAAGCGAGGATTGCAATCGCAAGGAGCGAGGTTATGACGATCTTGCGGCTTGTTATCTGCATTGGGTATTCACTTCTCCGCGCACCTATTCAATAAGCTGTGCGCGTGGGCGTTTTTCGTGGGCGTGAGCGCGAGACTTTTTATTATTTTTTGGGACGATTCGAAAAACCGCAGAGAGCGCAGAGGGACGCAGAGTAAAATAACGAGCCTCTGCGAACCTCTGCGCACTCTGCGGTGAATCTTTTTTGCCATGATCCACTTTTCCAGAATAAATTAAAAAGTCTCGTGGGCGCAGGCGCACCCAAACCTGCAAGACCACACACCAGCGTGGGCATGTCAGCGTCCCCGCACATTGTCGTACATCCGTCTGAAGCCGAAAAACGCAAGCGTTGCTATTGTCAGGGAGATGATCGAGACCACAATCACCGCCCCTTCGTTCTCGTACGAGATGAGAGTGGCGATTCTACGCAAAATCATGAAAAAAAGCGCAAAAACGATGAGCTTCAATGAATTGAGTTCCTTTGGTATGAATTTCATCAACCGATACCCGTAATAAAACCCAACCGCCATGATAATCATGGCAAAGAACTCTATAACCTTCGCATAGATTTCATACATCGTTTCACCTGAACATTTTCTCTATTTTTCCGACTAAAATCATTTCCGGTCTCTTCGATAGCGCGTGTTCACATTCTTCGAACTTCCGTACATGTTCTTTGCTCCCAATGACACCGAGTATCGAATCCTCTTCTATAATAGTCTTTCCATGCAGGTCAGTTGTGGTGTTCCCCTCCTTCTCGATCCCGATGACCGTGCAGCCGACCCGGGACCGGAGATCCAGTTCTTCGAGTGTCCTTCCAACGAACGGAGAACCTTTCTTGACATGGTATCTTTCGATCTCGATCCCTTCGTAGAGCATCACGACGTCCTCTTTCTGCTCCACGACCGCCAGTCTCGCAATCATCTGCCCGATCACGATCGAGAGCGCGGCGACGTAATCCGCGCCGGCTTTGTAGATCTTGTCGCATATCGGCGCATTCGCCCTTGTCAGGATGATTGCGTCGGGATTCAGGTTCCTTGCGACGAGCGTTGCAAAGATCGCGTCGGTATCGCGGTTCAAAACTATGATTACTGTTTCTGCCGACTCAATCCCGGCTTGTCTGAGAACCTCTTCGTTCTGACCGTTCCCGACCACGTACTCGAACCCACCATCCCTCAAAACGTCTTCATTTCGGTCTATCACGACAAAATCCATTTTAGAATTGATCAATTCTGAAACAACGCTCTTTCCGACGTCGCCATACCCGACAACCACTGCATGCCCGTTCTTAATCACGCATTCGCCCTCGTCCATCCCTTCACCTTGTAAGCCCCTTCAGATTCATGAGTTGCGCATCAGTTCCGACTGCAAGCAGGATCGAGTTGGACCGGATCAGGTCTGTCGGCTTCGTATTGAGCGAGAGTTCGCCTCCTGCCCACATCCCGATGACGTTGCATCCGGTCCGCTTCCTGATCTCTGCCCCCTCCAAACTCTTTCCGATCAGTTCACTTCTTGGGTGGATCGGAAACTCGACAATCTCGATATCCTTCAGAAACTCGGTCGCACCGACCAGATGGCTCACCGTATAATCGGAAGCCTTCCTGCCGATGAACGAGCCGAGCATCGACTTCGGGGTGATCACGTCGTCTGCGCCTGCGTACTCAAGATACCGCTTCTTTGACACGTCATCGAGAATGGCGATGATCTTCAGATCGCCCATCCTATCCACTCTATCTACCCTATCTACCTCATCCACCCTATCTACCCCGCCCACGCCCTCTGCACCGTCCGCCCCATCCATCTCTCTCGCCGTCAAAACGACATTTGCGTTCATTTCATCGCTCTCATTGGCTATCAAGCATCGTGCTCTCTCTATCCCAGCCCCTTCGAGTGTACATCGCTCACTCGGGTCCCCATGAATGCAGGAGACGCCCTTCTTCAGCAGATCCTTGACCACATCCTCATCGTCCTCCACCACAACGAAAGGGATGTCCTGGTGCCGCAGTTCCTCGATCAAACTGTCAACAAGGTAGTTGTATCCGCAGACGATCAGATGATCCGAGAGTTTCGATGATACCTGCGTGGGCAGCATGGATTTGATCTGCGAATCGACCCATGGTGTTATTACCAGCGGAAAGAGCAGCGCAAAGACGATGATCACTCCGGAGACGGCTACCACGATCGAGAACATTCTTCCGACAACATTAAAGAAATGGATGTCCCCGTATCCGACGGTCGTCATGGTCGTAACCACCCAGTAGATCGCAGTCAGGAGGTTTACATTTTCCAATTGCTCCGGGATGTGCTGCCCTTCCCGGAACATTAGAAAACAGAAGACGAGACTATACAGGAGGATGACGCTGATCGTTATTATCAGGTATATGAGGATTGATTTTTTGATGCTTCTGACCATGATAATCGATCATCCTGCCTTTATCTCACCATCCCGGCTTTTTCCATCATCCTATCGTCATTCCATCACAATCTCGTCACAATCCCGTCGCCGCAATCATTGTCCAGGCATTGCCAATCATCGCATCGCTTTTTGCACCAACCGTGACTGGAACCCGTGGTACTTCGAAAACCCTTCCGAATCCCTCTGATCGATCGACGACTCGCCGAACGAGACCAGTTCCTCTGAGTAGAGCGCAAAATCAGACCTTCTCGCAACAACGACCGCAGAACCCGCATGTAGCCGCACCAACACGTTTCCCGTCACCCGCTTCTGCGTCTCATCGACAAACGCAGCGAGATCCGCGTAGAGCGGCTCATCCACAAGACCCTCGTACGCAAGCTCAGCCCACGCGGCATCCACAATCGCCTTGAACCTGAGTTCATCCCGCGTCAGCACGAGCGATTCGAGATCGCGGTGCGCAGTCAGGAGTATCGTTGCAGCGGGATGCTCGTAAATCTCCCGCGCCTTTAAGCCAAGCACACGATCCTCAATGTTGTCTGATCGTCCGACGCCATGTGCGCCGCCGATCTCGTTTAACTTTGTGATCAGCGCAACACCGGGAGTCGCGGTTCCGGAGAGCGAGATTGGGACTCCGTTTTCGAACGCAAGCTCGATTGTCTCAGGCTCCGGCGCACGCTCGGGTGACTTTGTCCATTCGTAGATCTCCTCCGGCGGGATTACGTACGGATCCTCCAGTTCGCCTCCTTCGATGCTCCTGCTCCAGATATTCTCGTCCACGCTCCAGATCTTCTCCCGACTAACCGCAACAGGTATCCCGTGATCTCTCGCGTAATCGATCTCCCATTCCCGCGTCAGGTTCAGGTCCCGCATCGGCGCAACAACATCGAACTCCGTTGCCCTGAAGATGACCTCGAACCGGAGCTGGTCGTTGCCCTTTCCTGTGCAGCCGTGCGCAAGCGCGTCCGCGTTCTCAGATTCGGCAACCTCGACGATCTTCTTTGCGATCAGCGGGCGAGCGAGCGCTGTTCCGAGAACATAGCCCTCGTAGAGCCCGTTTGCTTTGATTGCAGAGAATAGGTAATCCTCTACGAATTCCTCCTTCAGGTCGAGTGTGTAATGCGCATCAGCGAGTGCCTCTGCACGCTTGGTTGCGTCAGCGATCTCGGATTTCGGCTGCCCGACGTCGGCAACGACTGTGATCACGCGATCGTAGTCGTATCGCTCTTTTAAGAGCGGGATTGCGACAGACGTGTCCAGTCCGCCGGAATATGCAAGTACTACGGTTTTCATGATAGACATTCCTCAGTATTCTTCTCTGATATGAATGCATTAATTTCATCTTTGAATGTGGAGTGAGTATCAAATACGTCATCGACTAATAACTTCAATTCGCGTTCGTCCAATAGAAAACTATAGGCATGTACGAAAAAATGACGAAATGCCAGATACTTAGCCAATCGTGCTCTTGTGGTTTCGGTGATAATCGTCTCTTTAGATGCCAGTATCAACAAGTCACGATGCCAAGAATCTGAAATGGGTATTGGAATGTCCTCGTCATGCAATATTTGTTTGAGTATGTTCTCAATCCCGGTGTAAAAATTATGTAAAAATGTACCAATGCCTGCCAGCTCAACGATAGTCTTGCTGGGTTCATCTTTAATTTTTTCCAACTCATAAAGGACTGTAGAGACATTTTCCAGCTCCACATCGACCTTCTCCCTTAAACTAGCCATACAATTTCACCCCCTCTTTCTCTACCAATCTGTTGAATAGATTGTCTTTGCCAAGGTTGACTATGTCTATGC
>JAGGRW010000140.1 GCA_021159385.1 Methanosarcinales archaeon | reverse complement strand
CTCATACCGACGATTCCGAGCAAGCCTGCGAGTGCAAGCATTCCGGCTGGCGTCATAACCGGAACTGCTACCAGATCTCCGACCTTGTGCGCCGTCACTGTCACACTGGTAGTATTCGTGCAGTTGTATCGATCTGTCACAGTCAGGTCTGCTGTGACCTCCTCATGCACATAGTACGAAACGCTCACGTTGTGGTCGATGTACCCGCTGATATTCCATCTGTAGCTCAGCGGTCCGCTGTCCGCATCATACGTCGAATTGCTTCCGTTGAAGAGCACCGAGCCTCCCGGTGGGATGACATTGGTTTGGTTGGCTTCCGCAACCGCAACAGGCTCACGCGCCACATATATCGTTCGGCGCGTGCTGTTTGTGATACCGTCGTCGTCAGTGACCCGGAGCCCTATCGTGTGATCGCCGCCCTCGTTGAATTTTACAGTGCAGGTGACGCCGATCGCATCGTCATAGTATGTGTCGTTGTCAAGATCCCATTCATACGTCGTGATGTTTTCAGCAGGATCCGACCCGGACGCGTTCAGTTCAACCTCAAGGCAGTCCGTTGCAGTGAAGTTGATAACAGGAACCGGTCTGTGGAGGTAAGTTACAGTCACTTCGTCAGCATCTGTGCAGCCGTACTTATCCGTAACAGTCAGAGTCGCGGTGAGCGTGCGGTTCACGAAATAACTCGCATTGCTGTAGTTAGTGGACGATCCGCTGGCGATCTCAACGCCATCTATGGACCATCTGTGCATCAGCGTGTCCCCGTCCGGGTCAGAGTACCAGCCCTGAAACAGTACCCACTCGCCGGGTTCGACGACGCTCGTCTTGCTGGCATTGACAAGACTTATGCTTGGCTCCCGGTTCACCATAACTGCCCGCACAAGCGAATTCGTACGACCGTCGGTGTCGATTACTGTCAGGTTCACGTTGTACGTGCCGTACGTGTCATTGAATGTATGCGAGAAACTGGAATTGTTGGAACTCACATAGTCTCCTGTGTCATCGCCAAAGTCCCATGTGTAGTTCACGATGCCGCCATACGGGTCGTCGTACGATCCGGACGGGTCGAACCACACAGTCTGGTTGCAGTCACCTGCAACGAACGTGAAGTTCGCAACAGGCGGGAAGGTGACATACAGGACCTCACCCAGCCAATCCTCATTGGCAAAATCTATCGCAGACCCCGCATATCCATAAAGTGAGTACTTATATGGATTTGCCACCCAGCCGGTGACATTACCTACACTAAACTCCACAAAGGATGTGAAATTTGTTGTGTTGATCGCTGCTTCAACCGAACTAACCAGATGTGCTTTTGGTCCCGTGACCGTTGCTGAATTGCCTTTGAATTTCAGGAAGATATCTGAGTAGTTATAAGGATCTCCTGTGGGGGAAGTGTTGATCATCAAGACATACTCTTCTGAATCTCCAACCCCATACTGATCATTCCACCACGTGCTACCATTGTTTGGATCGCCATCGCCATCCGAATCACCAGCAGTTCCGGTTACGTTATACATAAAGTATAACTTATCCTCTGTCGCGTTGTAGTTCTGCCATACGCCGGTCAGATTGTAGCCAGCGTTTCCACAATTGACAACAGACCCGCTCACGGGGTCTGTATCCGGGAGCGGATCCGCTGCCAGAAACCACGATGAGTCCCAGTCACTGCCATCGCCGTCAACAGTTATGGTCTGCGCTACAGCAGATGATGCTATCATCAACGACACCAGTGCCGAAAAGCTCAGCATAATTGCCATTGATGCGATGCTCAATTTTCCGTTCACGTTTACCTCCATTGATAGGACAGCACATCCGGGCACTGTGACACCCCCAATGCGCCGCGTATACCTGCTCTCAAACTACTGGCACGAAACACGCCTGCGCCATGCCAGCTATACCGCAATTTCAATATGGCAGATGGGTCTTACAGACTCTAAAAATCATCGATCCGATATTGTTCCGTTCGCGTGGTTCGATGTGAAATTGATTCTTTTTTGATCTTACTTTCTGGCACACCTCCATTGCATAGCACTCTACGTACTACCCAACGTGATCACAGTGTGTATGATTGTGCCATCATATATAAATGCTTCGAGTGGTTTCCCGGATGTCAAACGACACTTGCGGTAGCGGAAACGGAAGCACGTTCCACATCATAGCCCCCACACATCCTGCATATCCTCAAGATCATAGCAGAGGTACCCCTCCTCCGCCAAACTCTCTTTCCCAACGAGCCTCTTTGCAATCAGCCCGAAATACTCAACCCGGACGCCCTTATTCCAATCAACAAATCCGGATTTTGCTTCCAGTTTCCCCAGAACCCTCTTCGCATCTACCATACCCAGATCACTCCACTTAACTTCAAAAAACGCTATCTCTTTCGTTTCTTCATTCAACGCGACGATGTCAATCTCTTTATCCTTGTGCCACCACCTTCCGATCCTTACAAACGTAAAAGGCAGATCTTGCTCCCACAGAAATTCCCTACAGACCTTCTCAAACACAAATTCCAGGTATGAGTTAAAATCATCCCTGATCAGGTCAAGTAACATATCCGTTCTCCCTTCCTCGATCAATGATCTGTATGGATACACAAATCCGAACCAGAAGTTGAGATAATTGGAGCTGTTGATGTATCTCGCATTTCTCACCTCCTTCTTCTGTGTCACGGGATGTTCCTTCACTACCAACCGGAGCATTGCAAGATTACCGAGATACCTGGAGATTACGCTCTTATCAAGTCCCGTAAAACTCGCGATTTCGCCGAACCTGTGTTTTCCGAAGGCAATAGCCTTCAATATCGAGAAGTATCTCGCAGTCTCCCGCAACTCCTGCTTCAACAAGACCTCAGCTTCCTGATATAGGAACTTTCCGACCCGAAACACGTTCGCAAGCAGGTTCTCCTCAAAACTCAGTCCGGAATCAAATTTCATGAGATATAGCGGGACCCCGTCTGTCGCCGCATAGACCTGGACAAGTTCCTCAATCGGATAATCCAGAAACTTTCCGAGATGCTTAAATTTGAGCGGTTGCAACTGGAGTTGCACGGTCCTCCGCCCATAGAGTGGCGCTCTGTAGTCCAGCGTGTAATTTTCCATCATTGCGATGGAAGAGCCGAGCAGAATGAGGCAGACATCCGCATCCGAGAGGATTATATCCCATATCTTCTGAAATATCGATGGTATCGCCTTATTTGACTCTATGAGGTACGGAAACTCATCGATGACTATTACAACCCGTTCTTTCAATAACTCCACTGATTCTCTGAAGAATTCTATCCAGTCAGTAAACTCCACCCGCTCAAAAAGCGGATTTTGGATCTGCTAAGAGACTGCCCTCTGCACCTCCTTTATATTCTCACGGTCAGTCCTCGCATCAGCGAGAAAGTAGATGTGCTCCTTCTCTTTTATGAACTGCTTTACGAGTTCGGTCTTTCCGATCCTCCGCCGCCCGTAGAGTATTATAAGCGATGACCGGTTCTCCCTATAGGTATCCTCCAGTAATTGTAACTCGTTCTCCCTGTCCACAAATTGTTGTAACACGATTATGATAATCGCGTTTCAACTACTTAACTATTGCACAGGCACAGTAGCCACAGGCTACCGATCGCTACCGCATGCTCTCGAGTATCTCCTTCTGCGCCAGCACAAACCACAACACAAACGGAACCGCAACCTCGCCGACCGCCATGAAGACCACAACGGTCTCCGCAATTCCCGAACCACGGAAGTACATCGGAAAGTGGAAGACGAAATCGGCGATGTGCATTACGAAAAGTAGAAATACGCCGATTGCAAGCATTCTGGCACGTCTCACCGGCTCAATCCTCGGCGTTGCAAGGATCAGGGCAACGAGCGGGATCACATTGAAATTCGCGAGGTGTGCATCAACCATACCGATCTCGATACCGCGGTACAGGAACAACGGCGAGCCACCCACAACCGTCAGCGCCACATCATACCCCATGATCCAGAGCACATACTTTGATACCCATGCCAGTAGCACCAGATAGATCTTGCCGAGTGGAATCCAGATCAGAAAGAAGACAAGAGTCAGAGCGAGAAATCTGGCAAGGAAATTGATCTTGTCCTTCATTTCACCACCCGATCAACCCAGACGAGCCAGATGAGAATCACGAATGCGATGAAGATCGTCTGCCAGAGGTACGTGTGCACATACTCAAAGATCCCCGGATTTAAGAGTCCCACGAAAGCGAGAACAACAAGCCGCACCATATTGATCGCATACAGGCACGGAACGCCGAAAGCGACCCCGATACCTTTCTTTTTGATGTCAGCCGGATATGCCAGGACACAGGAGACATACACGATCGACCCAAACATTGCGGTGCACTCCTCGATTATCTTGAGCGCAAAACCATCCACGACAACGTTGTTTCCGTTTACGTAAACATCACTTCCGAATATGCGCATCAGAAATCCAAGAAGGGATGCCGTCGTATCGTTCAGAAAAACGAAACGATCCATGAAATAGTAATAAAAAAGATAGAAAACCGTACAGAACGTGATGAATAGAGTGACAAATTTTATAGCATCCTTATTCTGATTGATGTAACCAAGCAGATCATCTTTCGTTGGATTTGTCTTCATAGAAAAAAAAGAGAAGGGAGAAGTTACTTTCTCCCTATGATCATTCCAGCACCGATGAGACCAAGCAAGCCGATCAGCGCCACGATCCCGAGTGGGGTCTGAGCCGGGACATCGGTTGGTGGCGTCGAGTACGTTGGTGTGGGTGTGGGTGTCGTATCGATCTTTCTAACCGTAATAGTTTTCTCCGCATACGCACCTACCTGCTCATAGTTCGGAGCCCAATCGGGATCTAGCTCCACTCCCGAGACCTCTGCTCTGTTGCGTATGGTGGTCGTTTGTCCTACAACAAGACCTACAACATCCGCTGCTGTCAGCGTGTGGGATGAAGTGTATTGCTTAACATCGCCTGGATATAGATCATACGGCAGAGATGGCGGGGTCAGTGTCTGTGGTACCCCTCCTGGGCATGGCATGGTATCCGTAACCGACTGCACATTCACTGGATATGGAAGTGCGGAATCGCGTGATACCGTTATATCATATACAATAGTACTACCAGTTCCGGTGTAGACATCGTAGGTATACGGCTCAGGATCGCTCTGTGTGGTATTAATCGTCTTGCTGATCTCGGGAGCCACTGCAGCAGTCGCGACAGCGCACATCATTGCCATAACCAACAATGCCACCATCGTTGGTAGGATTCTTCTGTTATTCTTGTTCATAATATTCTCCATATTACTATTGCACAGATCTTA
>JAGGRW010000021.1 GCA_021159385.1 Methanosarcinales archaeon | reverse complement strand
AATTGCCCCAATCACCAAAAATCACTCCAGCTCGTGCCCGTCCCCACCATCCGGGTGTTCGCCATTCTCGCAGAACTTTCTAAAACGATCGATCCATATAGGGCATCCCGGTGACTTTTTCACAAAATTAACCAAATTTTTGATCTGTTTTGTCGTTATTGCATGTAGTTCGTGTTCCATCGTGCACGCATCCTTATCCGCAATCTCCTCAGGCACGTTTACGATCTCCAGAAATGCTTTCAGAGTGTCATGCCGATCTTTTATGACCACTGCGACCTCTCTGCCTTTTTCGGTCAGCGTTACCCCATCATATTTCCGGTACGTGACAAAGCCATCCCTGTCAAGCTTCTTCATCATTTCAATGACGCTTGGCGGAGTGAGCTCCAGAGTCTCTGCTATGTACTTTATCTTGGCATGTCCCATCGCTTCCGAGACGTTGAGGATCGCTTCAAGGTAATCCTCTGCTTTTCGTGATAACATGGTCTGCAGAATATTTGGGTATCCTACATTTTCAATCTTTTTGTGCAATGAACCGTTCACCTTTCGCAGTCAATGTGTATATCCGGGAGCAGTCCGAACCCGCGTCCGCGTCTGGTGCGCACATGCACCCGGAGCACGAAGGGGAGCAGGCGCACGCAACCCTTACGACCTCCAGATACCTTTCGTCCACCAAAAATTCAATCATCGCCATGAGAGTGGATCTCTGTAGACCCAGGCTCATGGCGAGTGCATCGGTGGTGGTTCCGCGTCTGATTCCGGAGAGAACGTCCTGTATCATGCATCACGCCGCGTATATTCTCTTACTTCCGCTGGTAGATGTAATAGATCACCACAAGCGAGAACGGCAAGAGCAGGACTGCCGGCGCGTACGGCGACGCGTACACCTCAAGGAACCCGGGAAGCGTGTTGAGCCACGGTCCGTCCTCGCCGCCGGGTATCGACTCTGTTATCATCGCAAAGATGTCACACCCTGCCATGATCCAGATCAGGATGCTTCCCATAGCGACCTTTGCAAACTGGTGAATATCACCGATGTTTCTTGTGCCTGATAGGTAGAAGAGTCCTGCGGAGAGTACGATCAATCCACCCCAGCCGCCTCTGAAGATGTCGTTTGGTATCTCGAGAATCCCATAGCCAAACTCACTTCCGGCTGCTGTTACGAGTATGTCGGCAAGCCCGAACGCGGTTGTAACGATTCCAAGTATCGCAAAGTAGATTGCGGCACCGGATGATGCTGTCGATTGCGATTGTCCAGTTGCTGCCACCTTACGCCACCCCCAGAAGGATTCCGATCAGATGTATCAGTCCGCCGTAAGCGAAGACCACGACTACAAGAGCAGCGAGTGCTCCGAGCAGCTCTTTCCAGCCTTCTTTTAGCATCATCGCAAACGTCGCAACGCACGGGAAGTAGATCGAGACGAGAACGACCGCTGTTATCATCTGGTACTCGGTCATCTCGATCACCGAGAGTTGCGCAACCGCAAGATCTTTTCGGAGGAATGCTGCAACAAGAGGACCCGCGGTCTCTGCCGGTACCCCGAACCAGTTGACAAAGATCGGCGCAAGGAGGTCGCCAAGGAACTGGATTACTCCGAGCAGGTAGAGGACACTCACGATCGCACAACCGAGCATGACGAATGGGAGTGCGACTGTGAAGAACCCTCTGATCCTTCCTCCTACCTTCTTTGCGATATTGCCAAGCAAAGGCCTCCGGTACGGCGGAACATCGATCAAAAACTCAGGAGCCCTTCCAGGAACGATCTTGTTCAGGATATATCCGAAGATGAAGTATCCGATCAGGAGGTAGAGTAGAATCCAGCCCAGAAGGTCTGGAACCACCTTTTCCATGATCCCGATCTGCGCGCCGCACGGGATGAATATGGCAAGGAGCGTCATCATGATGAACCGCTGCTTCTTCGTCTCAAGAATCCTTGTCGCAGCCACACCAGGCACATTGCATCCGAGCGAGAGGATCGTTGGCACGATCGCATATCCATGCAGACCGATCTTGTGTAGCATCGTGTCGATCAAGACTGCAAGCCGCGGCATGTATCCGACATCCTCGAGAAGCGCGAGCATCAGGTAGAAGATTACTATCGCGGGCAGAACAACGCCGATTGCAACGAAAAGCCCGGACGTGAGTGCGCCGAACGCCTCGAAGCAGTTGTCAGAGAGCACGAACTCACCACTATCGATTCCACCGGCATCAACCAGTATCCTGTAGAGCAAGTCCCCCTGACCCGGAAACGCTTCCTGGATCCATGGCAGCCAGTAGCCGTCAAAGAGTTTGACAAAGAATCCATCGGTGCAGAGCGTTCCTGCAAACGAGCCGAATACACTCCAGAATCCATAAAGAATCGCTATCGCAACCGGTATTCCTGTTAGCGGCTTTACCGTGAGTTCTCCGATCGCATCTTTCAGCGTATGCTCGTATTTCCCGAACGTAACAGTCGCCTTCGATATCCTGTCGATCAAGGTCCACCGCTCTTCAAGACCGAGTGTCATGTCAGACCTCCCGCATTTGCGATGATATCATCCACTTCGACGGGCTTTGCACTTTTGAGCCTCGAGACCAGTTCCTTGATTCCCTCGCCGCTTATTGCGGTCGTCGGAACGACAGGAACGCCCAAAATCTTCTCGAGATTCCTGGCATCGATCCTGATGTTCTTGTCCCATGCGACGTCCCACATATTGAGCGCGATCACAACGGGGTACCCCTCCTCGATTATCTCAAGCGCGAGATATAGCCCGCGTTCGATCTTGGAGGCGTCAATGACTGTGATCACTTTTGCATCCTTTGTTTCGTGGAGCATTGCAACAGCAACGTCCTCTGCCTTGTCCTTCGGATCAAGAGAGAACGTTCCAGGCACATCCACAAGTTCAACGTCTTCGCCTTCGATCTTCATCCATCCTTTCGTGTAATCAACCGTAGTTCCGGGATAGTTCGACTCTGTGACGTTTGCTCCGGTCAGGCGGTTGAAGAAGACGCTTTTACCGACGTTGGGGTGTCCCATCAGAAGTACCTTCACCTAGTCCACCTCCACAATGATTCTATCTGCCAGTTCCAGTCCGAGCGAGGTCTCAGCTTCATCGACGATGACGTCAACAGGACCTTTTATCGGCTGCTTTGTGATCATCCTGAGCTTCTTGCCGACACGGATTCCCATGCCAGCCACCCGTTTCTGTAAATCTCTGTCGATTTCGATTACGGTTCCCTTTTCATCGTAATCCATTTCGGACAACTTCTTTTTCATTCTATCACACCTGATCACACCATAGCGACCCTGATCTTCTGCGCCATCCCGCGACCGATCGAAACGACGTTTCTATCGACCTCGATTGTGATGGGGCCCGTATTTGATATCACTCGTATGAGGCTACCTTCGGATATGCCTCTCAGGTTCAGTTTCTGCCTGATGCCGTGACCGCCGCCGATCTCAACGATCCGTGCGGGCTGTCCCGGCGCAAGCCTTGACATGTTCATATCGTCTGAACGCATAATATCTCACCTTTATGCCATATTGCTACAATGAGTCACTAGTTAAGGTGTACCTAGGTATGCAAGTACCATGCCCTAGATAAATTAGGTTTTTTTGTAAACCCTAGCTTGGCTTGTCAGGTCTGTTCCCCACCGTGATCCACCCTTCTCCGCATGGTATGGGTAGTTAGATATATTAATATTTACCAATACATAAAAACCATCCACAGATAAAATGAGATAAAAATAGGTGACACAGTTCAATTTTGTACGCCAACGATCTCTATCAGATATCTGCTAAATTGTGCATTTTAGAGGGAAACAGGGCTAATTCCCGCGCCCTTAAGTCATGGGGCAAGATCATTTCAGTAAAGCGTATAACAGATGAACGGAAGTTTTAGAAGAAGCTCTATACCAACAAGGGGTAGAGATTATGCAATGGCGTGAAAAACAACTGCTCGACATCTTAAAAAACGGGACATTGAAGACAGGAGATGTTATTGACAGAGCGAATATGAGTAAGACGACCGCTCTTAAGTATCTGGAAAGCCTCAGAGCGAGAGGCCACATCGGTTGTAAGATGATCGGTCCGACAAAATTATGGTATTGTATGGAAGAAGAGAAGAAAGTGGATGAGGGGGGCGGTGCCCGTGAGATGGTGCGCGCTGAACTGAAAAAGTATATCTACATCGATAAAAGAGTGTTTGAAATATTGGAAGAGTTTGAGGATGATGCAGGAATCGAACTGAATATTTTAGTGGATAAAGATGGTATGAGATTGATTTTTACGGAGGGGTAAGAGATGGACACGATACTAAAGTCAGGGATTGGCGGACTTGATGTGGTGCTCGATGGTGGGTTCCACCGTCCTTCAACGGTTCTTGTTGCTGGCTGCGCAGGCGCAGGCAAAACAACACTCGCGCTGCAGAGTTTATTCAATGCCGCAAGAGATGAAGAAAGATGCCTCTTCGTTGCAGGCGTCTCTGAGCCGATAGCGTCTTTAAACAGATATCTCTCTGCATTCTCATTCTTTGACCCTGACCTGGAAGGAATGCATTTTCTTGATGTGGGCGATCTATTACTCAAGGAAGAAGACGTCATGGATGTGTTAAAGGAAGAGATCGAGTCGATTAAGCCGGACAGGGTAGTTATCGACTCTTTTCTGGACATTGCCAGTAAGAGCTTCATGCGCGACTTCATTTCTTACATGAAACAGAACGATCTTCTGCTGTTCACAACGGATACGCTCACACGCGAGGAGATGGACAGGCACTATCTCTCCACGCTTGTGGACGGTATAATATACCTGTACTTCGATGGTGGGCACAGGCACATAAGCGTCCTTAAGATGCGCGGGCAGAATATCTCGACAAAGGAGCGATCCTTCAAGTTCACAGACGCGGGCATCGAGGTGTTTCCCGGGATAAAGCCAGTTGCAATCACTGCTGCCAGTGACCGGAGGATCAGTCTGGGCGTTGAAGGCATCGACCTTTTAATGGACGGTGGTGTATTTGAGTGGGATTCCACGCTTGTTGCCGGCGGAACAGGGATTGGAAAAACTCTTCTTGGTATGCACTTCATACACGAGGGTGTGATGCATGGTGAGAAGGGTTTGATCGTCTCCTTTGAGGAGTCGCCGCCTGAAATAATCAGGAATGCCAGGCATTTCGGCTTTGACTTTGAGTCGATGGGGGATATGGTCAGGATCGTTCATGCTTCCACAGTCGATCTGATCTCGGATGAGCATACGCTGCTTGTCAAGAGGGAACTGGAAGGTGTTAAAAGGGTGGTTGTGGACAGTGTTTCAAGCTACAAATCGGTACTTCCGGATCCAATCGAGTTCAAGGACTGGCTTCTGACACTCATATCGCTATTCAAAAGTGAAGGGGCGACATCGCTCTTCACTTCGGAAATAAGACCGCTTCAGGGTCCATTTGAGATAACAAATCACGGAATATCGTTCGTCGTGGATAACGCCATTCTGATGAAGTACGTTGAAATGGAGAGCGAAATGAGAA
>JAGGRW010000107.1 GCA_021159385.1 Methanosarcinales archaeon | reverse complement strand
GTGTGGGGAGTGGGGAGTGGGGGTTAGTGTGGTTAAAAAAGGGTTTTGGAAACCCGCTCGCACGGTTGTTTACTACAATGCGATAGTACTTAAACCCTGTGGTTTGTCATCACATTTACTGTAATGATATTATATTAACATCCGACATCACATCTACGATTTCACGATCAGGTTCACGTCACCGGTCCCGAGACGGATGGGTTGTCCCACGATCACATTCTCGGTCACGCCATCCAGTTCATCGACCTCTCCGCGCATGCCAGCGTCGATCAGATGGTTGACAGTCACCTCAAATGCCGCTCGAGCCAGAATGCTCGCCTTCTCGCCGGATAAGCCGTGCCTCCCGATCTGCTTCACCTCGCCATCACAGGTCATCATGTCTGACGCGAGCATGATGTGCTTCACATTCACCTCCAGCCCCTGCTCGCGCAGTGTCGACATGATCTCGTTCATGATCGAATTTCTGGCAGCTTCGATCCCGAAGACCTCGCACATCTCACCAGGGTGGTTTGAGATCGTCCGGGTCGGATCCACGCCCTCGATATCAAGAACACCGTCTAATGCCGTCCCCTCGGTGTACAGCACATACTCAGAACCGTCCTTCTGTATGACTACCCTCGGGATGTTCTCGATCCCCTTGATCAGCACTTTCTTGAGATTTCTACCCAGTTGAACCAGAGAACCAAGCGTATCTTCTTTCGGACGGAGTGCAAGCGTGTACCCGCTTACATCGATCGGAACCTTCAACTTCGCCTCGAGCGGCTCGATTATGTCGGGTAATGTCAGGTTCCGCTCATACATGGCGCGTTCATCGATCTCGACTGTGATTGTCAGATTCACACGGTCGGTTGCAATCTCGCCGAGATCTGCGATGGTTGTTCTCTGAATCGACCATGCAACCTCCTGCGCCCGTTTTTTGCTTGAGCCGCCAGTGAGGTACACGGTCATGACCGGCGTACTCGGGTTCTTTCTGGCGTCGAGTATCTCGATCAATCTCGGAAGCCCGAGCGTCACGTTGATCTCCGCGACACCTGCGTAGTGAAACGTCCGCATCGTATTGTGGGTGACCACGCCCTCGGATGTTATGAACGTCTCAAGACCGTCAACCGAGAAGTCGTACACATACTCGCCCTCGCCCGGCGCATCAAGATGCTTAATCGAGACGATCTCATCCCAGATAACATCCTCATCGATCATGGCATCGAGTTTCGCAAGCTCCGCCGGTATCTCGACCCCCTTCTCATCCGCCGCGATCGCGCACCGGTCCCTGAAGCGCTGAAGCGCCCTTCTCCCGATATACTGGCGCAGGGTTGCCGAATGGACAATCCGCATGGGGATTCCAAGTCCGGTTGCGATATCCTCGAGCACTGTTCCGAACCCGGCCACCATGTCGATCGCGTCGTAGGGCTTCCCCTGCTCTTCGGACAGGGTGCAGAGAGTGTCCAGCGCAGCCATTTTTTTCTGTAATCCAAAACCCACCTTCTCTCTGAACAGTTGCGCGTACCTGAAGGGTATGGAGAGTAGGTGCTCACGATCCGAGCTATTCTTTGTTGCAAGTATCCCAAGTCGTCCGAGTAGAAGCGCAATCCCATCGATCAACTCGTGTGAGCATGAGCTTATGCGTATCACCTTGCGCTCTGTCGAGACGTTGCCGTCTCCGTCAAAATAGCCGCGCAAGAGGCTTCCGATGAATTCATCTGGCGCACCGTACGCAAAGTCGGGAACCTTTTTGTTGTGGCTTCCTTTGCCGCACACGGTCACAAGAAATCGCTGCAAGAGCGTTGAGTTAATGCGGATGTCGTGTCCGGGCGCAAATCCCCTGAAATTGTCGTACTCGTTGAACGTCAGGTTCCAGCTACCTGCAAACTCCCTGACGAGTTCCTGATAGCAGCAATCCATGTTGGAAATTGCTGTGTAATTAGGAGCTGTTGAACCTTCGGCAAGATATGCGCCGATGAACCAGCCAAAGAGTGAGTCAAGTGGAGCGAACTCCGGAATGCGTGCGTTTCCGTGATTCTGCACCGGATATACGAACCCCTCTTCCAGTTCGAACGAGACATCCCCATTCAGGTGGTTTTCAAGCTGGACGCAAGCGACTGGTACAGTGTACGGGTCTCCGCACGCTGCTTTCTCAAGCTCGCTTCCGAACCAATATTCATCCTTTGGCAGGTATTCTGACAGGTCGAGTGCGGTACATGTTTGTGCGGTCGGACTCTCAGGGATGTTGCGCGCAACAGGTATCCGATCTCCCTGCTGTAGCTTGCTTCCCGCTATCGGTTTGATGATCCCATTCTCTCTTATTACGTACGAATGATGCGGGGTTGCCCTGATCTTCCTTCCTGATCGCGTGGTCAGCTCCAGAAGCTTCCCATCGTTTCTGTGGCGGCTGCACTCGAGAACTCGCTTCCAAACGATCTTTCCGGACCCGTTCAGGCTCGGAACACGCAAAACCGCCCCGTTCCGCTCAGTCGCACCGGGCATACAGACTTCGGATCCATTCACCTCAGTCCCGCCGAATTGCTCGATCAGATCATCAACAAGAGTGCCGATCTTGACAACCTCCATGCCGCTGCCCAGATCGACGAGCACGCCCTCATCTGCCGGAAGGGACATCTGCGTCCCGGGTTCACCTATCGATTGCGCCGCAACCACGCCAACCGGCTCGCACGGCTCGATGCCCGCGTTCACATATCCGTCCATGACGCGGGCGATGATCGTGTCCAGTTGTTCCTCGTCCGGCATCGCATCAAGCAGTTCCGCAATCAGCAGATCTTTTATCTTCGGCGGCAGTGAGAGTGCATTCACCCGCTCCTCGATGATTTTCGCTGTCACGGTAACAAATGCGCTCATTTTGACTCCTCCGCCACATCAGTCACATCCTTCACGATCCTGTGTATGTGCTCGCGACCGAAGCCACGCGCCGAATCGATACCGTCCTCGCCATACATGGTCTGAACGATCACGCCCCTCGTGTCCTTGACGGTTCCGTCCTGCTGCGCCTCCAGGTCCTGAAGCGCGTTCACCATCCTTCGCTGGAGGTACCCGGACTGAGACGTCCTGACCGCGGTATCAACGAGCCCCTCCCTGCCACCGACTGCGTGGAAGAAGTACTCGGTCGGGTTGAGTCCGCTCTTGTAGGACGCCTGCACAAACCCGTGAGCCTCAGAACCCAGATCGCCTTTCTTGAAATGCGGAAGCGTGCGATCGGCATAACCCCTGTGGATACGCTCGCCCCGAACCGATTGCTGCCCGACACATGCCGCAATCTGCGCGAGGTTCAGCATCGAGCCTCTTGCGCCTGAGACTGCCATTGCGACCGCGGAGTTGTCGATACCAAGATGCAGACCCGCCTTGTCGCCGGTCTGTTCCCTGACCCCGCCAAGAACTCGCATGATCCTCATCTCCAGAGTCTCAGCGGGCGACCTCCCCGGAAGCGATTCGAGTTCGCCTCGTTCGTACTGGTCGATCAGTTCTGCGATTCCTTCCCTGCCATTTATCCCGTCCTTGTTGATCTCGCGGATCTGTCTGATCGCTTCACCCGGAATGTCCTCGTCATCGATTCCGAAACTGAATCCGTGATACATGATGCCCCGTATCGCAAGGTTTGTCACGTTATCTATGAACTCCGCGCCAACAGAAGGTCCAAGTTCCCTGATTATCTTGTTTATGATTATGCCCTTGAATGCGCCGATCGATTTCTCGTCAATCGTCCCCATAAGGAGTTCCCCGTTCCGTATTACGACATACGCATCGTGCGGACAATCCTCCTTCTTGCATCCGTCCTCGCACTCCTTGCATATCTCTGCCTGATACTCGAGATTCAACCCGGCTGGCAGGATCTGGCTGAATATCTGCTTCCCGGTCCAGTAGGGGGTGCCATCTACGATCTGATCCGGCTCCGGTAGATCGCGCACCCCGGTCTTCCGCAGGATCTCAAGTGCGCTGTTCTTGTCGATCTGCCTCTCACGCGTCAGCAGGAACATGCCTGTTATGTGGTCGTGTATGCCGCCTATGATCGGTCCTCCGAACCTTGGTGAGAGGATGTTCTCCTGCACCCGCATCAGTATCTTCGCCTCAGCCCGCGCCTCTTCGGTCTGCTGCACATGGATGTTCATCTCATCGCCATCAAAATCGGCATTATACGGCGGGCAGACCGCCGGGTTCAGCCGAAACGTCTTTCCTGGCATGACCTTCACCTCGTGTGCCATGATGCTCATCTTGTGAAGCGACGGCTGCCTGTTGAAGAGCACGATGTCACTGTCTTTTATGTGCCGTTCCACGAACCAGCCGCACTCAATCATCTCGGCAAGCTCCTCGCAGTTGTTGTCGCTGACCTTCACCCTGTGCCCATCATTTCTCACCACATAGTTTGCGCCCGGCGGATTGTTCGGACCGCGGCGCACATATTCCCGGAGTTCATCGATGTTTCTTGGCACAGTCTTGAACGTCATAGTCAGTTCCGTTGCAACCGGCAGAGGAACGCCGACCTCGTTTATCGAGAGGTTCGGATCAGGGGAGATGACGGTTCTCCCGCTGAAATTGACACGCTTACCTGAAAGACTGCCTCTGAATCGCCCTTCCTTTCCTTTCAGACGCTGGGACAGTGTTTTGAGCGGTCTTCCGCTCCTGTGCCTTGCAGGCGGTATCCCTGAGACGCTGTTGTCCAGAAAAGTGGTTACGTGGTACTGGAGCAGTTCCCAGAGGTCCTCGATTATCAGTTGCGGCGCCCCCGCTTCCTTGTTCTCCTGGAACCGCTGATTGATGCGGATGATGTCAACAAGCTTGTGCGTCAGGTCGTCCTCGCTGCGCTGCCCGGTCTGGAGCGTGATCGATGGGCGCACCGTCACAGGCGGGACTGGCAGGGCTGTCAGGATCATCCATTCAGGGCGCGCATTCGTGGGATCCATGCCAAAGACCTTTGTATCCTCGTCCGGTATGCGCTCGAAACGATCCCTGATGTCGCTTGGAAGGATCTGGTCCTCCACTTCGTAGTACTTTGTGGGTTTCTCGTACACGATCTTCAACTGATGTTCACCGCAGTACGGACAGACCTCAACCTTGCTCGCCTCACTGAAGACTCGGTCAACCGTGGTGTCGATTGTCTGTCCCCGATTTCGCAGCGCCTCGATCTGCACGAGATGCTCTTTTTTGACCGCAGGGTCGAGAAGCAGCCTGCTGCAGCTCCGGCATGTGCTTCTCAGCAGGTTCCGTATCTGTCTGGCAAACCCGACGTGTACACATGGCGCTACCAGTTCTATGTGCCCAAAATGTCCAGGGCATTCGCCAGCTCTCCCGCTGCACGTCTTGCATCGCAATCCCGGGTCGATGACACCGAGTCTGGGGTCCATCAGCCCCATATCGATCGGAAATCCATCGTCGTCATAAGTATCAGCAGTGATGATCCTGGTGACACTCATGTTCCGATATTCCTTTGGTGAAATTAAGCCGAATTTGATCCTTGCAATCTTCTTTGGGGCACTGATCTGTTTCATTGCTATACCTGTCTATGGTTTACGGGATAAAGGTTTTGTTAGGGGGTTGGGGGCAGCGGTTGGA
>JAGGRW010000204.1 GCA_021159385.1 Methanosarcinales archaeon | reverse complement strand
TCGTCGTTGCTTCATTGATAAGACCATTTAATGCGTCAATAAGTATATTGATGTTGTTCTTGATCTCGTTGAAGTCTCCCTTATACTCATCTGTGATCTTCTCGGGAATGTCACCTTTGGAAATACGATCCACGTACTCAGCGGTTACATTCAACGGGCCGATGACTGCATCGAGAGTATTGTTTATTCCCTGTACAAGCTTGCCGAAGTCTCCGCCGAACTTGGTGGCATCGCCTCTGGTATCAAGCTTGCCTTCAACTGCGGCATCGCCTACCATGCCGGTCTCAGCCACCAGACCGTTTAAGGCATCGATGCAGACGTTCAGGTTGTTCTTGACCTCGTTGAAGTCGCCCTTGTACTCGTCTGTGATCTTTTCCGGGATGTCACCCTTGCTGATCCTGTCCACATACTCGGCTGCAACGTTCAGCGGACCGATCACAGCGTCCAGTGTGTCGTTCACACCATCCACAATCTTGCGGAAGTCTCCACTATGTTTGGATGCATCAGCACGGACATCGAGTTTGCCCTCGATTCCAGCCTCTGCAAGCACTCCTGCATCCTCTGCAAGCGCCTGTATGTTCTCAACAGTATTGTTGTACGCGTCTGCGAGTTCTCCGAGCTCGTCATCCGTCGTCTTCGCTGCCCTCTTCGTCAGGTCCCCCTCAGCCAGACTTTTCATGAGAGGCACAAAGTCTCTGATCTGAGTCTTCAGATACTCGTTCTCTGTGGTTAGTTCATCTAACCGCTCTTCGCATTCTTCCATTTCTGATTTACCCCCTTCTATTTCGTTGTTCAGTTCTTCTATTCGGTTTTTTTGATCTGCCAACTGATCTTGTTGGCTATCCATCCGACCATCGGAAGGTGCGGTATTTGATACTGCCTCCCCCTCTTCTCTGGTCAACTGGTCGATCAACGTGATGTCTTCGAGCGATTGACGCTCTCTGTCCGATTCTTCCGGCTCTTCCTGCAGGTTCTCTTTTTCCTGCTCTACCGGTGGTTCTTCGTTCTTCTCCTCTGCCGCAGATGCCGATCCCGGGGTTGTGACAATCCCGCTTGCACACAAGACCCCATAGCCCACGCCGGCGTTCCGGATGTTGTTTGCACCGACCATAACCGGGTTCAGCGACCTGGCGATCACCCTTGAGAGTATCAGCGCGTTTACTACCCCCATGATGATCGCAGCAATAACGAATGAAGCAATTGCGGTACTTGCGCTGGATGCTGCAACATATTCCAGATAGCCGATGCTCTTTTCGAGCAGGATCAGAAGCAGCACGAGCGCAAAGCCAGCCATCAGTTTCCGGCTGGCTGCCATGTTCTTCGATATGTTCATATTATGCCCCCTGTATTTCTGTTTCGTATTCCATACTGCTTGGTCGATACGACCAGGCTCCTCCCTATTCGATCTGATCGATCAACGCTCTAAAGTTCCCCCATCTCAGAAGTCCGGAAGATGTTCCGGAACCGGATGTTGCTCCCACCATCGGTTCTGGCTTCTCGTATCTGCGATGATACCTGTCGCCTGTGCTATCCCTGTTATCCCTGTTATCCCTGTTATACTCCGGCACCGGTCAGTCTTCGATGCTGGAGTATAGTGGACAAGGGATATAACACCCCCCTCCTGGCCATCCAGCCGATCATTGGAGGATGCGGCAGTCGATGCCGCCTTTCCTTCTTCTATGGTCAATTGGTCGATCAATGTGATACTTTCGAGCGATTTCCGCTCTTTTCCCTGCTCTTTCGCCCTCATGATGTCAGCACCCCCATAACCATCTCCGAAATCTCCGGAAATCCTGCCATCTTGTTGATCACGTCCTTCGCACCCGCATCCATCGCATCCCGTATCAGGTCCGGTTCGGTGTATGCTGTCACCACATATATCTTTGCATCGGAATCATATTCCAGTATTTTTCTTGTTGCCTCGATTCCACCCATTACCGGCATCATTAGATCCATCAGTATGATGCCCGGTCTGGAACCATTGGTTGCAAGATCATGGTACATTTCAACAGCAATTTCTCCATTTTCTGCGGTATGTACCTCGATTCTATCATTCATGCTCAAGTATATGCTCAACAGTTCAAGGATATCGGGTTCATCATCCACAACCAGTACGTGATGTGTCATTTTCATTCCTCATTGGATGTAACTTCAAGTGTATCCTGCACCAGATGCTCGATTCGTTTCACGTTCTCGCTCACACTCTCCAGTCTTCGCCGCTGTTCATCGGATAGATCGCTCTCTATTAGCAGCGTCAGATGACCGATTATAATCGATAGGGGATTGATGAACTCATGGGATGTCTTTCGCATGAACTTGACTTTCCTTGAGTACTCCGCCCCGAGCAGTTCATAAGCATTTTTAAGTTCTCCGGTTCGCTCTTCGACTTTCCCCTCCAGTTCTTTCTGATATTCGAGATTTTTCTTCTCGGATTCCTTTTTTCTATCGATCAAGCCTTTCTTTTCGACCGCCCTTTGAACGACGCCGAGCATGCGCTCTTTTTTGATCGGCTTTGAGATGTAGTCATAAGCGCCGTGCTGCACTGATCTTGCAGCAGTCTCCACATTGGGGTCACCGGTTATCATGATAACAGGCGTCTCGATGTCAGCGTTTTTTATGTATTCCAGGATCCCTATCCCGCCTACTCCTGGTAATACGACGTCTAAGATGATTGCATCGAAATTGCGTTCTGCCAGAGCCTCTTTTACATGATCGAAATCCTCTGCAGTATCTACCGCATATCCTTCTTTTATCAGCCTCGCTTCAAGCACTTCGCGAACACTCAAGTCATCGTCCACAATCAGTATCTCATCCATATTATTCTTCCTCCGGATCCAACTGCAGCCCGTTATCTATCGGCAGATCGATTGTGAAACTGGTGTACTCGCCCGGCTCGCTTTTGACACTGATACTCCCGTGGTGATCTGCGATGATGCCGTAACTGATACTCAAGCCAAGTCCGGTGCCCTCGCCGCGTCGTGTTGTGAAGAACGGATCGAATATCCTGTCGACGCATTCCGGCGTGATCCCGGCACCGGTATCATGAAACACCACTTGTATATAATCTTCATTATTTTTTGTAACTTTTTCAGCACTAATTTTTAAAATCTTCCCCTCGTCGTATCCCCTATATCTGGCATTCAATGCATGTTGTGCATTACTGATCATATTGATGAAGACCTGTTCGATCTGGCTGCTCCGTGCTTTAATCCGGGGCAGTTCCACCCCATAATCACGAATCAACGTGATCCCGTCCTTTGTGAGCTGATGTATCATAAGCGTGAGTGCATCATCGAGAATATCCTTGATGTGCGCAGGGCTGTGCGTCTGTTCATCCTGCCGTGCAAAGGTGAGTAGACTACTGGTGATACCTGCAATTCGCTCCGACTCTTTAACAATCCCATCCAAAAACCTGTAGTTTTCGGAGTCTCTCTCGGTTTCGTCTTTGATCAGTTCTGTATAGTTGATGATACCTGTGATCGGATTGTTGATCTCGTGTGCCACGCCCGCGGCAAGTTCCCCGACCGCCGCAAGCTTCTTCGATCGGAATAGTTGGGCTTGAAGTTCTCGTTTTTCAGCTTCCGCTTCTTTTTGTGCGGTGATATCCTCAAACCACACCACTCGACCGGCGATCTCTCCGTCATCTTCGAGGAGATATCCGTTCATGCTGATGGGGACCACTTCACCAGTCCTTGTTCTGAAGGTCGTTTCAATGCCTGAAAATATTATCTCACCCTCTTTTGCACGATCGGTTACAGGATCTGGGTCGAGACCGTTTTTCAGCACGCCAGAGCACTTCATCCCAACAACATCCTTCTCCCTGTAGCCTGTGGTCCTCTCTGCGGCTCGGTTGAAACCGGTGATGCACATATCAGTATCCATTGCAACGATTCCTACAGGCATGCTGTAGAAGAGGTTATGCAGGTAATCCTTCGTCTCCTCGAGTTCCCTGGTTCCGGATGCTACAGTCTCTTCGAGTGAAGATGCGTGATTCACAGCTTCCTGCTCGTGTCGGTGGATCTCAACACTCAACTGACCGACAACCAGCGCAACAATACAGAATATCGCCCCACGTATGATGTCCCTCAGAAGTACGGCTGATGCAAAACCATAACTCATGATATCGGATGCGATCAGAACAAGAACCAGCAACAGCGCCACGAAAATCCCCTTCCTCCGAAACCATACACCTGCCAGGACGATCGGGATATAGAAGAGATGGGTGAAGACCGCCTCTATCGCAAAAAATTTGGAATAAACGACTGCAACTGTGCAGCACACCACCAGTGCATAGATGGTCGCGTTTTTATAATTGCTCATACGGATTGATTTATTCACGATAACTCAACACCCACTACTAACCCGATTCCTGCCGTCCGTTGCCAATGTCAGCACTCATCAGCACTTTCATTATTCAGATCAACGTGTCAGGCTACTATATAGACAGTTAAGGAAAACACTCCGTTCAGAAATGGACGTTTCGTACGCAGAACGAAAAAAATCGCGAATCATTGGCATCGGATACCGGTTCATCGTGATGCTGCACCACCATTCACCTCCCCAAAAATGAGTCTCATGCCGTTTTTATCCACTAAAATATTCAGTTCGACTCCGGTCACTCTCTCAAACTCTTCCAGTAGTCCTAACACTCTTTTATCGACGTATATGTGCCGTTCCAGTTCGGTATATCCCCTCTCCACAGGCAGATCCGCCTCATCCGCCTCTTGCTTTGCTCCGGTACGGAACCATAGCTTTGTCGGACCGATCATCTCGCAGCCGACGCGACCTCTTGCTCTGAGGCTTTCCAGATACTTAAGAGCGGTCGTCTTGCTCATATTCGACCTCTCAACGAGGTCTCCGGTCTTCAACCTCTTATTTCCCAGAACATCGAGCAGTTCATTTTCACGCCACCCCATTATGTCACCTCGTTGATATGCGCAAATCTTCTTCGGATCAATATCCAACTGTGTAGAGCCGCAACCCACGATGTCGGATACGACCGGAACAGGAGCCAATAACGATGCAGTATGCCATCACCGCACAGGCGATCGCGTTTTTATAACTGTTTCGCAATATATGCCTATTCATAACATTCAACCCCATGCCCCATCTGTTTCCCTTGTTGCGCGACCTGAAAATCATCGCTATAGCTAACAGGCTTCCACTCTCGCATATATAGACAGCTACGGACAGCATACCGTCCAGAAATGGACAGTTCTACTCACTTTCGAAAGATCTTCATCAGCCCACACATGCCCGCAAACGCTGATGCTGAGATGAGCAGGGTTATGGTGCTTGCAACGATCCCGGTCAGTGTACTCTCCACCGCCGTGTACGGTGCCAGAAAAACGACAACCCTTCTTAAAACCATCAGGATAATCATCGCTGTCATCAGTGTCCACGCGAGAAAACTTCCTGATGATCTCATGAGCCGGTATGCATAGTATGCTGCACCAAGCTGCAGAAGGGTTGCAGCAAGCAGTATCACGGTTGTGAATTCGACCATCTCAGCCCCTCTTTCTATCTGCTTGGTCCCTGAACATCCTGACAAATCGTTCCTCAGCACTTTCAGTGGGAATTCCGCTCAGCAGTCCCTCTCTTCCCTCAAACATGGCTTCTACTTCAATTCCCTTTGAGGTTATCGTGAACTGTCTTATCTCCTTGTCGTGCTGGCTCCCTTTCATCTTTATTATGTGCACCGCCCTTCTCATTTCGCTCTCCATTTCAACGTACTTCATCAGAATGGCGTTATCCACGAC
>JAGGRW010000031.1 GCA_021159385.1 Methanosarcinales archaeon | reverse complement strand
CCCGCGGGCGGCGCGGGCTGCCTCGAATGTCACGACAACAATGCTTCCGCATACAACCAGAGCCCCATCCGTCCGATCGTGAATCTGACCGCAATCAAACTTGCGATGCATACCAATCTGAGCTGGTCGTTCCGTAATGGCGGTATTCTTCAGGGAACTGACAAGAACTTCACTGAATGGCTCCAGTATCGTGGTTACACCGCTGAACAGATCAATAACATCACCGAAGACAACGCGATCTGCTGGGCATGCCACTCCACCAACGGAACACCGCCGAATCCGTATTTCCATCCCGACCGGGCACTGAACCCGTACAAATGCCCGAAGTGCCACGGACCCTACGATGGTCAGCCGCCGCACACGCAGGGGCTGGTTGCTGCAATCGATAACCATGGTCCGACCACAAAGGGCGCTGAATCGATACTCATCCAGACCGATGTCGGAAATGGTGGCTCATGCGGAGACTGTCATGCACCGAGCAAACTGCCAGATAGTTACATAGGCGATCTCAAGGTCTGGAAATGGGGCTCGGGGTCGAATGGTTATTCAAATAATTGGCGCCCCTACGAAGGCAGATCCACGATGGGCGACGTCTCGCACTACGGACTGAACAAATCGCAAGGACTCACATTCGGAATCGATAATCCGTTGTGCGACACCACCAACTGCCTCTTCTGCCACTGCAACTCCACAAACGGCGCGATCTGGGGCAATGCCACGAACATCAGCGGGAATATGTACGGCGCAGACACCTCGAACGTCTCTGAGTGCTATACCTACTGCCATGTCAGACCCGATTGGGTCGGGAGTGTCAACGAAAGCACACTCTCACACTTCCACAACAAATCGATATACGCAGGCGGCGGTCCGAACTGCGTCTTATGCCATGACGTGGAAAGCGATTACGGGGTGCAGTCGCTCGTCAATACCACTGCTATCGCTGAAGGGATTCACGGAAACATCCTGAACAACACCCTCGTTCAGGAGGGGTACAATATAGACAACAGGTCAAACCCGTGCTGGGGCTGCCACAACAGTGACGGCACGATCCCCGAGGGCATGGGTGATCGGAACGGGATCACTGATGTAGATGGTAACGGGATCATCACTGTTGATGAGCTGCCGTACACCTGCGAGGACTGCCATGCACGAAGCGATGCATGGAACAGTGCCACTGGCGAGGGACATACCTGGGAGAGTGCAAGCGACCCTGCTCTCGGTCTGAACAGGCTGCCTCCTGAGATAATTGACCATTACCCGAACGCGAGCATTGTCAAGACCAATGTGAACCACGGGCGGTGTGTGGACTGCCACAACAACTCAATCGATCAGGATCACGGCGATACAGCATACAAGATACTCGGGAACACAATCTTCTCAGGCGTCTCACATTACGGCACAACCGAAGACCTGCTCACTCAGACGAAGGTGTGCAGATACTGCCACGACAATACCACGAGCGCAAGAGCCAACGCAACACTCTATGGCAGTGCACCTTATAACGAGCACGGCAACTACACTGACGAGTCAAACCCGGGTGATGGCTGCTATTACTGCCATGTAGACAATCAGACGCCTGTAGACTTCCACAACATGAACGCAGAGATCAAGGGCGGGCCTGACTGCCTCAAGTGTCACGGCAGTAACGGGAGTGCGACAAGGCGAAGGATCAATGAGACCGTCTATGAGGGTGCAATGCATGCCAGGATGAACAATGCCACAACGGGTCCGAGCGGAACCAACCAGTCGTGCTGGGTCTGCCACTTCCCGGAGGGGAAGGGCGTGGATGAACACAGCAACAGGCGGGAGCCTGCCTATAATTGCATCGACTGCCACAACAAGATCGGATACCCATTCGACAATGTGAGCGATGCACCAGAGGTCCACAACCACTTCAAGAGCGGAACCAGCATCGAGGCATACTGGAATTGCGCAACTGACCTGGATTCGTGTATGGGCTGCCATAACAAGTCAGAGATGAAGTATGCATTCACAGAGAACGATGTCTACCGCACGGTCTTCTCGATCACATCCCATTATGGGAACAACCGGACCGATATCGCTGATCTATATAATGAAACAGACTACTCCAACGAATACTGCCAGTACTGCCATAAAAATGATTCAACTCCATTTATAGAGTGGAATAAACTGAAAAAGATCAATCACTATCCAACCAAGACTTGTGACGAATGCCACGGTCCAGGCAGGCTCCACAATGAAACATTGACACGGGCACTTACTGATGCGAACTGCACCAATTGCCATGCAACTTATGGGGATGCGCAGCCGGGACTGAAGTATAAGATCAATGTTACAGCAGTGAATTTGGGAGTACATGCAAATGTGAATAGCAACATGAATGCCACCGCTGAAGCCCAAACCAGTGATGTGAATAATTCCAAGTGCTGGGGCTGCCATGTTCCGGGAGGGGCATGTCCGGAGGAAGGACACAAAGGCACCTTCAACAACGATGCGTATCTCTGCTACGAGTGCCACAACGGCACTTATGCATACGAGAACGTGAGCACCGCAACCGCAGTATATAACCATTTCAAGAGCGGTGACAACATCAGTGCATGTACCCAAGCAGATTCGAATTCGGAGTCCTGTGGATACGGATGTCACAACCTCACCAGCATGAAAGTTACTGGCTTCGAAGAACTCGCTGGGGCTGAGTACCGCGTCAATATCTCGCAGGCATCGCATTATCCGCGGAATCGCACGGAGATAATCCTCGCGAGCAATCTATCAGACTGTACATGGTGCCACCGAAACTCGACAAATGAGTTCATAGATATTTTCGAGCGAAACGGAACGCCGAACTATACTGAGAATATTCCACATGCAGAAAACCTCAACTCATGCATCATCGAGGATTGCCATCGATCAGGAAGGATTCACGATTCTAATCTGACCATTCCGACATGGTCATGGGGTGCTGAATGCAAGAACTGCCATTTCGGATTGATTGGTTCCATATATTATGTGAATGAAACCATGTTCGATGCAAGCGTACACGGGGCTATAGACTGTACCGACTGTCACATCAATGAATCATCAAGCCACCCGATCGCAGAGTACTACTGGAAATGGTGCGAATGCTGTCACTCGTATCAGACAGACCCGATAGGTGATAGCGATCGCCACAATATAACAACCACTCCATCCGCATATTCGGTCGGAGGAACGAGCGTGCTCGATATCACGGACTGCACCATCTGCCACAATGCAGCAACATACAATGCTTCTGTTGATTATTATAATACTACATATAAATGCAGATACTGTCACGTTTATCCGGATAAAGGTAATAGAATAAGTCAGGAGTGGTATTGAAAATCTATGATCTCAAAAAAAATAATAATAGCGGGAATCTTAATTATATTGATCATCGGCATAGCTGATGCTATGTTCTCAGGCAGCCACGAATTATTTAAAACCGAGACCGCTCCACAGCAATTTTGCAGTAAATGCCACTCTGCATCCGCAGCCAATGTTGGCGCAGGCGCACACAACCCGGTAAATTGCTTGTGTCACGGATACAATCCAAACTCAAGCGCGGACTATAATGTAAATATGACACACAATCTTACCAAGAAGATCTATTGTACCAACTGTCACTCAAAGTATAATGAAACATCCGGGAATATTATGATCTATGATGGTATAAGCGGACTGAACCAGTCTGCGCATTATATAATGGATAAAACCGACTCTCAATTATACAACAACAGCAGGGGGTTTTTCAGTGATTAAAGGTAAATGTAAAAGTGATGGCTATATTGTGAAAAATTTGTATTTAAAAACATTACTAGTGTTTGGTGAATTATGGGACGCAGTAAGATATTACTGATAATTGGTTTAATAGCACTTGCAGTATTTCTAGTGCCTGATGTACTTTCAATGTTTGTGGGGCAGCATAGATTTTATGATGAAGTAAACTGCCAGAGCTGCCATATAGCCGAATATGATGAGGTAAACCGTTCCGCAACAGGAACAGCGCATATCAAGGCAGCCAACAACACTAATTATACCACTTATCTTGCCATTGGGGGTATTGATTATAATTCATCAGATGGCACAATCCACTCAGTAGATGACAAGATCTGGACATGGAACGGTACTTCGTCTTCGTGGATCAATGGTACAACAGCCATACTGGTCAGTCTGGATCATGACAATAACAGTGAAATCGATGGAAATGAAATCTGTCACCTCTGTCACAATGCATCGTTAACAGGTAAGTCTGATGCCCATGTGATAACCATGAGAACATGTGATGATGACTGGTGCCACGGCAACAGGAATTATGTTTACAATGATCCGGAACTGTTCAACACGTCACAGACCATGATCGATGTGGGAATGGTCTTAAATTACTCAGGTAACATTCATAGAGCGTTCTATCTCAGTCAGTGCGACGAGCCAACAGGGTACGCGGCAGGTAATCCATTCGACCATACAATGGGAAATGTCAAAGGGGATTATATTTCAAAGGGCTACTGGGCATGCATCGGTTGTCATTCCGAGATTCAAGTCAATATAAAGATCAGTCCCGGTGAGTTCAATCATACCGGTGGACCAAGGCGGAAATACCTGTAAACCGCACTTATTTTATTTGACAATGAATATGCAATAAAACTCCCGGTTACTGTGCTGAGAATATCCGGGATCCTGAGTGTGGATAAAATAAAATCCGTACGTGTTATGATGTCCTTTGGGTGATATGACATGCCGTGAATGATTTCGGTTTTAAAATAATAAATTAAGATATATCCGATAAGAAGAGAAATTATAGCAACTACCGCAAAACAGAAGAGGTTAACCGGTGAAATGTCCGTTTTATCCGCATCGCCCGGATCACCTGAAATCACAAGTCCGGCTCCGCTAACAAAACCGGCGATAATTCCAACAATTGGTGCAAAATAGTTCAGGAGTGTGACGGCTATTCCGTAGACGATACCGCCCGCGCCAGCACTTGCCACGGTTTTGACTAAAGTCTTTTTTGGCATGATATGATCAGCATCCACTTCGATCGAATTATATGAAACTACTTATTGTTACTGACACTTACCTGCTCCTATAAAGGATTCTCACACTTGTTTATTAAGGTTTTTGATTCGAAGCCTATCAAGCCATATCCTCAAGAGGGCAGAGCATCATTTACTGTATTTCAGATGCTCTGAAGAGTATAAAAAGCCATAAAACTTATATACTATCAACGTTAACTCTATATTATGGGGCTCAGTGTCATTGCCATATTGCTCATTGTACTTGTTATGGCGTCTGGCTGTATTGGAGAGAAAACAGTCATGAAAGCCAACATTACAATCACAGAGCAGAACGGTACACCGGTTATAGAAAGTATAGATGTTACAAGTGCGAAAGTGAGCAAAGCTGAAGACTATAAGGAGACATCGGCTCACTTTCCAGGCGTTTATATGAATACTATCCGGAACTCAAAACAGATTGATTACTGGAGATCTGTTGATTATAAAGGCGGTGGGGAATATGAAATAATATCAGAACTGAAAAGCATCCCAAACAAAGGAGACAGAGTTGATATTTTCATTAGAGTGCATGACCGCAATGGTGATGAACTGACCGCAAGTACAGTTACACTACAATGGGAGGGCTAATAATGGACAAGAAGAGTACAGTACTATTAGGATTTGCGATTGTTGCTATTGGATTGTTTATTATTCCAAGCACAATGTCGATGTTTGTGGGACAGCATCGCTGGTACAGCGTCAGGACAGCTGAATCTCAATATGCTATGTGTGAGAGATGTCACACTGCTGAAGTTGGCGAATGGAGCGCCAATACTGGTGCACATGCTGCATA
>JAGGRW010000100.1 GCA_021159385.1 Methanosarcinales archaeon | reverse complement strand
GCAGATGTCGAGGTCACGATGCACAGCCGGAGTTCGAACCTCTACGGCGGCATTGACAACGACGACTTCTTCCAGTATCTGGGCGGACTGAACCTTGCTGTGACGTACGCATCCGGCGGGAATGCGCCTGATTCGTATGTGACGAACCTGAGGGCGGTTGGCGGCGAGGAAGTCGGGACCTATAGCGATTTCATCGCGGACGAACTCTATTCCCGTCTCTTCAATCCACTATGGGATGCAGGTATGATGGAACACGGATACGCAGGCGGGCGTGAGATCAAAAACTCCATTGAGAACCTGTTTGGAAGTCAGGTGACAAACCCCGACCTCCTGGATTGGGATCGGGTCTGGGATCAAGTATTTGAGACCTTTGTCGATAATCAGGCGATGAGTGAGTGGTTCAACCAGGACAAGTCAACAGCATACCATTACCAGTCCATGACCGCACGGATGGTCGAGATTGTCCGCAAGGAATACTGGACGCCGTCGGATCCGGATACGCTGAAGACGATCGTCACCGAATATGCGAAATCGGTCGCAGAACATGGAGATCTTGCCTGCTGCCATCATACCTGTGGAAACCCAGTGCTCGATGATGACTATATGACTGGTCTCATCCACACGTATGCGCCTGAGTATTCCGAAACGTATCACGAGCTGATTTCTGATACAACATGGCGGGATGTACCGCCACCATCGCAGAGTACACAGGAAGACAAATCCGACGACTCATCCAGCAGCCGCAAGGGCACCTACCCGCCCGGCTGGTTCAACAAGTCCGACGAGACCACGCAGCCGGAACCGCAGGCACAATCTCAGTCCAACTCAAACGAGACTACCGTAGCCGGCGGAATCGGCGAAGACATAACCAAGCCCGTGCAGTCGTCAGAAGAGTCGAACCCATCCGAAGACTACGTAGAGGGGCAGAAGATGGAGGAGACAACTGAGCTCAAGACCAGTCCATCCTCGTCGAGCGCACCACTGCTTGCGATAATCGCGGTCGTTGTGATTCTTGCGCTGATCGGAATTGGGCTGAGGTTCAAGCGGAGGTAACCCCTCCGTTTTTACCTCCCTTGTTGCAGGCAGGGGCAAATGTTCATGGTTCTGACGTTTTCTGTATGTGGAACAACGCAAATGCCCCTCTCTCGTCTCTCTCGCCTTTGCGACTTTCTCGTTAAACCGGAGAATAAAAACGCAGAGGCGCAAGGGCGCAAGGGCGCGAAGAATGGAAAGCTACTTCCATTCAGCATCTTTTAAAAAACCACAGAATCCATCAGAATTAGCCTTTTTTTCGGTTCTCTGATATCTCGAGTGGCAATCCTCCAAACCCTATCAGAGAGCCGTATTTGTATGCAATTCCGGAGTGCGAAATCTGCTCTGCACCAGTCACTCTCACCTTCAAGCCGAAATCCCGATCGAGCCGAAATCTTCATAATAAATCCGACTACAGAGAGAGATTGCACATCTGCCTCGGTGGCTTAGCGGTATAGCGCGTCCTTGGTAAGGACGAGGTCGCGGGTTCAATTCCCGCCCGAGGCTTTCGGTACCGTATACAGTAATCACGATCACAATGATGCAATATAAACTGTGGATCAATGGCGAATGGGTGGAAGCAGAGTCGGAAGCGACGTTTTCGGTTCTAAATCCGGCGACAGGAGCCGAGATCGCAAATATCGCGTCTGCGGATCGCGCTGACACAAAGAGCGCGATCGACGCTGCACGTGACGCGTTCGACAACAAGAACTGGAGTCAGGATTCGTCGATGAGGCGGGATGTGCTGCTGAAAGCGGCGGAGCTGCTCCGAAAGGAGGTTGACCGCCTCGCATACCTTGAAACACTGGACAACGGCATGCCGATCGGCTGGGCAAAGCGGTTCGTTCCGGATGTTGCGGATTTCTTCGAGTATTACGCCGGTCTCACAGAACCGCTTGCGGAGAAGCTCGATTCCAACAGCACGGTGCATTACGAGCCGGTCGGCGTCGCTGCTGGAATCATCCCGTGGAATCTGCCGCTCAAGATGGCGTCGTGGAAGATTGCACCAGCGCTTGCCGCAGGAGATGCGATGATCCTCAAGCCGTCGAGCCAGACCCCGATAACCGCGCTTGAGATAGGCGAGATCTTTGCCAGAGCAGGGTGCCCGAAAGGTATCCTGAACGTTGTAACCGGAAGCGGGAGCGTCGTTGGATCGGAACTTGCAGGAAGCGCAAACGTCGATAAGGTGGCGTTCACAGGCGGAACTGCGACCGGAAAAGAGGTGATGAGGCTTGCTGCGGGGAATCTCAAGAAGATAACGCTCGAATGCGGGGGCAAATCCGCAAACATCGTCCTCGACGACGCTGATCTGGAGAAAGCTGTGAAAGGAGCGGTCTTTGCAATCTTCTTCAACGCAGGACAGGTCTGCACCGCGGGTTCGAGGCTGCTTCTGCCAGAGACGCTCCACGACAGGTTCATGGAAGAGTTGATCGCGGAGACCAGAAGGCTCAGACTCGGTAGCGGGCTCGATGATCCTGACATGGGACCGGTCATAAGCGCAGAGCAGATGGAGAAAGATCTCGAATACATCAGATACGGGATTGCGGATGGCGCAAAGCTCGTTAGCGGTGGAAAGCTCCTCGATATGGGCGGCTTCTTCGTTGAGCCGACGATATTCGATGACGTTGAGTCTGACATGCGCATCGCCCAGGAGGAGATCTTCGGTCCTGTCCTGTCTGTTCTCACGTACAGCGACGAGGAGGAGGCTATCGAGATTGCGAACGATACGAGGTACGGACTCGCCGGAGCAGTCTGGTCAGAGGATATTTCGCGTGCAAAGCGGATTGCGAGCCGTACCAGGGCTGGGACGGTCTGGATAAACACGTATCACGGCGCTCCGAAACATGCGCCGTTTGGCGGGTACAAAGAGAGCGGGATCGGCAGGGAACTCGGAGTTTACGGGCTTAAGAGTTATCTTGAGGTGAAGCACGTCTATTGTGTCTGACCGGCGGCATCGATGCCGATGGTTGGAAATGCGGCGAGCCAAACCATTAATACCAAACAGATTATAAAATGGTGCTATGGATAATTTGAATATTGCGCTCATCCTTTTAGCTGGGTCGTGGCTTGTAATCGCCTATCTCAACAAACGGGGCGTTCTGGAGCGGTACAACATCTCGGCATTCGGACCGATACTGATGATCCGCACCATGCGCGGTCAGAAATTGCTCTCGGTGCTGGCACGTCCGCGGAGGTTCTGGAAGTTCTTTGGAAGCGTGGGCATACCGATGATGGTCATTGGGATGGTTTTCATGTTTGCGCTGATCATTCTGACCGATTACGCGATGTTGCAGATGCTGTACGACAATGCCATGCCAGAACCCGGGAAATACAACGCTCTGCAGAATATTTTTCTGATTCCGGGAGTGAATGAGTTTATCCCCCTCGTCTGGGGTGCGATCGGGCTGCTCGTAACACTGGTCGTGCATGAGCTTGCACATGCGGTTCTCTGCAAGGTCGAGGGGGTCGATGTCAAGTCGATGGGCGCGCTCTTGCTTGCGGTGATCCCGATCGGCGGGTTTGCAGAGCCGGACGAGGAACAGTTGTTCGGAACGAAGAAGGATGAAAAATCAAGCAGTGATGCCCGCGTTAATGGCGTGGATGGCGTGAGTGGTGCGGATAGTGCGGCTGACTGGGCTGGTTACGACCGGCGCAGATCCACCCGATCCGGATCGACCGGGTCGGCTGAGTCGATCGGGTCTGCTGAGCCGGCTGAGCCTGTTCAGGGAGTCGCCAGAACGTCGCGGATGAGAATACTCGCAGCCGGCGTCATGATGAACTTTGTCGTCGCTCTGATTGCGTTTGCGCTCTTTTTCGGTCCGGTCATCGGAGGAATCGAAGTGGTCAGCGATGTCACAGTCGCATCGGTCGATCAAAACTCGCCCGCGGCGCAAGCCGGCATCGAAAAGGATATGGTGATAACGAAGGTGGATGACACCCCGATCAGGAGCACGCACGACTTCTACAGGTATATGGTCGCGAGACCGGATATGCCGATGGTCTTGCACGCGAAGGATCGCGAGACCCGCAGAACCTTCACAATCTCGGAACAGGACGCAGCCATGCAGAGCGGGGTTGTGATGTGGCATGTCGTGCCGAATTCGTCTGCCGCAGACGCGAATATAACAGAAGGGATGACGATAACGATGATCAATGAGACCCGGATCAATAGCACCACTGAGTTTATCACGTTTCTGAACGCGACCGTGCCGGGTCAGGCGGTCGAGGTATTCTTCGCGGAGAATAACTCGACCACTGTGACACTCGGCTCTTCGCCTGACCGCGGTTGTGGGTACATGGGTGTCGTTGCCACAACGAAACTCGAGTTTGCAGGCATGACGATCGGAGGATATCCAGCGTCCGAGCGGCTGCACATCCTCAAGAACATCCCAACTATGCTGGATCGGGCTGATGGGTGGGTTCTCCTCTTCGCGCTGCCGTTCATCGGGTTTGACAGCAGCGGGTTCAGCGGGTTCGGTGCAACCATGCAGTTTCATGAGCCTGTCGGGTGGGCAGCGGGCTATGGCACCCTCGTCTTCTGGATAGCGAACGCACTGCTCTGGATCGGCTGGATCAACTTCTACGCGGGGCTCTTCAACTGCCTGCCAGCGGTTCCGCTGGACGGCGGGCACATATTCAAAGACCTGATCCATTCGCTGTTCGAGCGGGTAGTGAGCGATCGAGGTGCAGAGCGGATAGCAAAGACGATAGCGGTGGCGTTTGCGGTACTGATACTCTCCTCGTTCGTGTTCATGATCTTCGGACCCGCAATCGTGCATGGGTTATAGCTGTAGCTCCCGAAAAGACGGATTCTGTGGTTTTTAAAGGATGCTGAACGGAGAGGTTTATTCTCTGTGCCCTTGCGCCATTTGCATCGTTCTCGTTCTCGTTTCTTAATTAACGAGAAAGGCGAGAGACGATGAGAGATGCTAAGATGCGCCCGCTGTTTTCCACATACGCGAGGGAGCTACCGTCAGCGACCACAGCAAAAATATGATAGATACGCTGAAAAACGATGCAGAGAGTGCCTGAACACGTAAAAAATGGGATCCGCAAGGTTTAAATATCGTGGCAGTCATTGGCAATACCATACGAGGCGATACGAACCGCAGGATGGTCTTATGGTATTGTTGTTGACTCACCGCAGTGAACATGTCGAAGCATACGGTAGTGAATGGTATGAAATCGCTATGTGCAGGCTCTGTACTTAAGTGCGGGGTCGATGACTTCGGGAGGCTGGTGTGAGTGTGCATGGAGGTCGGGTTGGATCACGTGGCCGGAAGGGTTTTGTGGGGTGCGTTAGAGATTCAAGAGTCTGATGAAACAATTCAAAATCGTAGTTGAGAAGCATCCCGATGGCTATGTAGCCTATCCGCTTGGCCTCAAAGGCATCGTTGTCGGTGAAGGTGAGACCTATGAGGAAGCGTTAGCTGACGTTAAGTCTGCCATTCGCTTCCATATCGAGACTTTTGGCAGGGAGGTTCTTGAGATCGAGTCGCCTGTGCTTGAAGCTTTTGTGGCCGAAGCGGGAGTAGCCATCTAATGCCCAAGTTTCCGGTTGACGCTCCCAAAAGGAGAGTCGTCAAGGCGTTTGAACTTCTGGGGTTTTGCCTTGTCCGAGAGCGAGAGCATATTGCGATGGTTCGAGAAAATACTGATGGCACACGGACTCCACTCACAATGCCCAACCATACTCGGATCAAGGGCTCAACTTTGAGAACGATTTGTACACAAGCGAGTATCCTGCGAAAGGACTTCCTGAAAGCATACGAGCAAACTTGACGATGGCAGAGCGTATTTGGCTTCATTCCTTCTGCCCTTGGTGGCTCGCCTTCGGTCACACCTTCGCAAATGTCGAAAATGATAACCAAACTCCCGCCGATGTCGGCAAACACACGCCTGCCCACCCCCACGGCTTTCTCCTAAAAATGTGTCGATCTTCACATGCATTATCCCACGTTTGC
>JAGGRW010000035.1 GCA_021159385.1 Methanosarcinales archaeon | reverse complement strand
GTGTCGGATTCACGCAGTATGCAACAGCAGCATACACGAACGATGTGCTGGATGACTTCACGTACTACGGATACGACTACGCACTGAACAAGTACGGACCTGACGGCACAGCACCAAACGACCTTGCAACTGCAACCGATCTGGCAACCGAGGTTACCTTGAACGGTATGGAGTGCTACGAGGACTATCCAACGCTTCTTGAGGACCACTTCGGTGGATCGCAGAGAGCAGGAATCCTTGCAGCAGCAAGCGCATGCACAACCGGTATTGCTACCGGAAACGCACAGGTCGCACTCTCGGCATGGTACATGTCGATGTACGTGCACAAGGAAGGCTGGGGACGACTCGGATTCTTCGGATACGACCTGCAGGATCAGTGCGGTGCAACCAACGTCTGCTCGTACCAGGGTGACGAGGGATGCTGCCTCGAACTCAGAGGCGCAAACTACCCGAACTACGCGATGAACGTAGGTCACCAGGGCGAGTACGCAGGATTCACAGGCTCAGCGCACGCAGGTGCACACGACGCATACTGCTGCAACCCACTCGTCAAGGTCTGCTTCGCTGACCCATCACTGGTGTTTGACTTCTCCTACATCAGGAAAGAGTACGCCAAGGGTGCGATGCGAACCTTCAAGCCAGCGGGTGAGCGCAGTCTGGTTATACCAGCAGGAATTTAGGCGAGAAATCGCCTACCCCTTTTCTTTTTTTTCTGTTCTGATTTCAGAGGGTAGCGAAGCGTCTCGTGTCATAACAATTTGATTTAAATCACAGAGAAGCACAGAAAGTTGTTATTTTTCTCTTTCGCCCCCCTCTGTCGGACCTCTGTTTTCTCTTTGGTTTAAACTCTTGAGTTGTCGCGACACTATCGCAAAATCTCCGCGATCTCCCGAATATCCGCGTCGGTCTTAAACGACGTCCCAGAGAAATGCGTTCTCGACGCGGAAAATCCAGCGCTCCCGAGTTTATCGATCACAGCATCGATTGTTATCGGAGGAATCTTGAGCGCGTGGCAGATCCGGTGTTGATCGTAGAATGTCGGTACTGCGAGTTCGCATTTGCATATCTCTACGAGTTTTATCGCGTCCCCTCCGGATTCCCGATTCCGCAGCTCTTGGGCGACTGATTCGCAGAACGCGGGATTGTGCAACGCTCCGAGCCACAGAGGACCTGTTGCCTGCATCCGGTTCCCGCAAATCCGGCACACATCCGGCACAATCGGCGCAAGACCTGCTACCGGTATTCTGAATCCGCAGTGCGGGCAGTGTGCGATGAAACCCATCTGTGCAATTGAGCGATCTGCGGAAGCTGCGCCTCTTGACACCCCTGCATACACACGGTGGTAGTGCCTTCTTGCATACGAAAGGAGTGGAACCATCGCCCTGTCCACGACGGCAAGCGCCCGCGCAATCGCACCCATCAGCACCCGGACCCCGATCTCGGCGTGGTATTCGTTGTTCATGGGCACAGCCGCATATTTGCGAATTCCGGACTTCAGATGCGCACCACATAGCGGTGCGGTGTCGGTTGCGGTTATGGCAAGCATCCTTCTCGCTGAGCGCGATGCCGCAGCAAGATACGGCGCGGGAGATCCGAACGGGTCGATATCGACAACATCGAACCGTTTTTTGTTGAGCAGGACGTTTGCATCCTCGTTTGTGACCTCGCAGCAATGCCCCAAGCCGTTTGAAACGATGTTTCGCTTGATCGTGCCAACAGCATCGGGATCGCGGTCGTTGAGCGTAACTACAAGCCCGAGTTCCGCTGCGGCGCGTAAGCCGCGGATGCCGGTTGCCGAGAATGTGTCGAGGTACGTCTCGATGTGATCGACTGTCCTGTCGAATGCGGCAAGGGATGCGATCGTGATCTCACGGTCTGTAGTTGTATGCGGGTTGTAGAAGGCTTCGCCGACATCTACTGTGACAGCGTGTTCGGTGATCCGTTGCTGGTTAATCGTCATTTTCGATTCCGGAACATTCTCTCTCGTCCACTGTGCTTTAATCCGAAGGGCGCGGCGCGGGGTACTTTGGTTTGGCGCAAACATGGAGTTGCATAGAGTTATCCTGATTCACCTGGACCCACTCGGATTTACTCGGATTTCGCTCTAAAACCTAATTTTTCTAGGGTAGTCCATTTGCATACCTAACTCCCATAGATATGAGCCGGGATTACCAAATGGAGATCGATGACATGGAACGAACCGGCGACACAAGCAATCTGGTCCACCGAATTGTGCGATGTATCGCGCCCACCATCGCAGGCAGGAAGCCGGCGACGCTGATGAACATCTCAAACGAGAACGGTGGGGGTGGGCTTCTCGATCTGTGGAACCATTCCAAATCAGACCTCTTCGCCGGATCCGAGATCGACTACTACGAATTGAAGAAGACCGACAGGAACACGATCGTCATATTTTTCAATCGCGACCGGTTAATCCGATTGTTGGAGAAGAGATCGGTGAAAAAGTTCCTGTCCGACTGCGGCTATGAGTCGGATTCCCTTGATCATGCATTGGGCGTTCTCAAGCAGAAGTATGTCACAGGGTGCCCTCCGGAGATCGGGATATTCCTTGGCATCCCATTAAAAGACGTTAAAGGCTTCATGGGCTTGAATTCGCTCAGGAATACGAAATGCGGCATGTGGCAGGTCTACGGAAACCCGAGAAGTTCCGAAGAACGGATGAATGAATACCGCCGCGCAAAAGACATTGTGACCAGACGTCTCTTCTCAGGAGAGAATCCGGCCAATATCATCAGGGACAGTGGAGTTAGGTTTTTTTGAGTTTTCCTAACATTGTTAGGGCAGATTACTTGCATACCTAGCTACACATCATAAAATCATACAGATAATATCGATAATATCGATAAAACCAAAAAAGAGGGATATGCAATGAGATCACTGAACAATACGAAGTATGGAACCGACGATGTGAACGGCTCACGCACGATTGCGATGGAGGTAGGGTTATGTCAGAACGAAGGATATGGGAACTGAATAGCCAGACCGTGTGTACGATTCTGGGACTTTCCTTTGATGAAAAAGAACTTCCTGACGTTTTTAAGAAATTAAAGTTGGATCATGGAAAGAGCACGCCTTACGAGATGCATAGTGGTCTGGTTCAGGTGTGTAGCACCCAGAACAAGACATCCAGACGTCTGGACAAACTGCTGAAAGAGCGGCTTGCGCGATACAGGAAGACCATCGGGCACACTCCTGTTGCCGAGATATGCAAACAGATCGAAGAGGGAACTGCGAATACGCCCCTATCCGCGCTCGTCTGGTTTTTGGTCAGGAATCAGCACGAGAACTCAGACGAGACCGAAGCGGCGGTCTTTGCAGCCACGCACGTACTCGAACATCGAGCCCTGCGCTTCTATGACACGCTCAGGAGGGCGCTGCCCGATAACATGCCAGAAGACGTCCTGAAAGAGATGAAAACTCGCTCCGAATCGAACAAGCGACTGGAGACGAAGTGCCAGAGGCTCGAACGGAAGCGAGAGCAGTTGAAGTTGGATATCGAGTCGATCAAAGAGGATAAATCAAGAATCGCTGCCGAACTGGACGAGCAGAGGCGCTTGAACCGGCAGTTGATGAAAGATTTTGAGAAGATCAGTGACGAAGATGCGTTTGAGCAGATCGGGAATCTGAAGCGGGAGATCGAGATGTTGACCGACGAGGTGAAGACGCTAACCGATCAACTGCTGCAGGATCGAGATGAAACTGAAACGTGCCCTGTCGTCGTTGATGCGGAATCGGAGGGGAGTCTCCATGCCCCCGGGGCGAGTGACGGTGGTGCCATGCTGGATATCGATTTGAACGGCACAACAGTGACGTACGTGGGCGGCGTGGAATCGCTCCTGCCGCATTACCGGGACGCGGTCGAATCCTTCGGCGGCACGTTCTGCTACCACTGCGGGAGGTGCATACAGGGGAGAAAGGAGATAGAGAGCATCGTCGATAGAACAGATATCGTATTCTGCCCTGTTGACATAAACAGCCACAATGCATGCCGGTACTTCAAAAAAGCCTGCAAAATGAGGGATAAACACTGCTACTTCCTTCGCAGTTCGGGTTTGAGCATGTTGATCAAGGGGCTTGAGAATCACGCCGGGAAGGCGGCAGTGAGCCAGTAGCGAACGAGTCCACCGGCTTCATTGATCCCAATCGTCCCAACCATCAATCGTCCCAATCCCCGGATCATCCCAATCGACCCGGACTCATATTGTTACGACCATCTTCGCCCGCTCTTTCCATGCCTGCACGAATCGGTCGGTCGAAACCCCGATGAACGCATCGATCAGGCAGAGATCGCAGCGATCGACGACCGCGGCAAGGTCTGCAAGATCGCTGTGGTAGACCGAGACTGCGCACGACCCGCGCGCTGTTGCGACCAGTGTCGGCGCGCAGGCGACCTGCGGGAGCTCCGACGGATCGGCATGGATCTCGGGTTCGGAATCGAGACCGAGGAGGTCTGCGTTCGCGCTGATGTTCGTGAGCGTGTTTTTGACCGCAGGGAGAAACGCATCGTTCAGTATCACCTCGCGCGCGCCCGCGAGTACCGAAAGAAGACCGAGCGTTCCCGCGCCGCAGCAAGCGTCAACGACCGCGCCCCCCAACTTCCTCTGGTAGTATAGCGATTCGAGCACCGCGATCTTGCCGGATTCGGAACGAGCGAACTCAATATGCGTGTCGGACTGGGTTTTGTAGATGCAGAGCTCTCCTACCGCTGATGACACGATATCTGCGCGAACGTCGCAGCCAGCAAGCAGATTGTAGGTGTGGGGGGAATTTCCGGTGTCAAGAATTCCAATGGGCTCATCCGGTCGCCCTTTTCGTTGAATTACCCCCTTCACCTCAGAGACTTCAGCCGTTATCATCTCTGCTGTCGTTCTGTCGATTGAATCCATGACAAGGATCAGCGTGTTCCTGCCAAGTCTCGGTGGAAACGGTATCGGATAGCCGACTGCAATCATCGGGGTGCCGACGTCGAAGAGGTTTGCCCGCTGTCCGCGCAATCCCTCGCGCACAAGGATGCCGAGTACGTGCGCGATGGCGACATCGAGGTGCCGTTTCCCACATTCAGCGCACCGCATCGCCCCATCGTCGAGGTCTCGCAATGTCGGATCGAGGTGATCGAACGGCGCCTGCTTGCTCACTACCGGATCCGGCACACACGACCGGCACGCGGCATACATGAAGGGGACCCGTTCGAGCACCGCGCCGGCAGGGAGTACGCAAGTCCCACCCCCGCATCTCGGACAGATCATGATTGCGACCTCCGGAGAACCGCCCGGCATGGCGCGCCATCCGCATGAGCGATCTTGAGCGGCAGGCAGACCAGCCGGTACCGCCCCGGCGTAACGAGAGAGAGGTCGATATCCTCCAGAATTAGAACGCCCGCGCCAAGAAGCATCCGATGAACCGGAAAGTCCGTGTCGTCGTAGCGTTCGACAGATAGGTAATCGATCCCGACGAGGGGCACCTCCCGCTCAAGTAGCCACCGCGCCACATCTGGCTCGATGTAGACGAAGTCCTCGTGGAACCGCTCGCGCGAGAGATTGCTATTCGCCGTCTTGAAGAGGATCGCAACCCCTGGTTCTGGTGAACAGTCAGCAAGTTCAGCCATAGTGACTGCTACGCGCGATTCAATCGCGACTACCTCCGCCGCGAGGAAGAACCGCGCAATCGGGATCATGTCGATCGATTCGCCTTCGTCGAAGTAGTGGCGCGGCGCATCGATGTGTGTCCCGGAGTGGCTGCCAATCGAGATCTCGGAGAGCGCGAAGCAATCGGTGCGCTTCTGTGAAATCGAAAAATCCGCATCGCCGGGGAAGCCGACCGTGTCCGGTCCAAGTGTTCGGGTGATGTCAATCGTCGTCGCATTCATGAATGGTTATGTGACCTGACAGGGTATATGTGTATGAATGTGGAGATGCGCAGACAGAACTATCAACCACGGTTTATGAAATTTGGCAGGCGCAAGGTTTAAATACTATCACATTGCAGTAGACAACCGTGCGAGCGGGTTTCTAAAACCTCTTTTTTAACCACACTAACCCCCACTCCCC
>JAGGRW010000218.1 GCA_021159385.1 Methanosarcinales archaeon | reverse complement strand
AGCTTAACCCGACTGCAAAGTATGCAGCGTTCCTCTTCGATGCTTCTTTCAGCTCGCCGTCTGAATTTTCATAAGATTCCATCGAATCGTTCAGCAATTCCTCACTGATCTCCCAGATCAGATCATAGAATTCCCGCTCCTCGATCTGCCGCAGCGTCTCATCGAACTGGATGTGATAGAGGTGCAGCAGCGAATCGGTGGTGACAAATATCGGTACTTCGTTTCGAGCGAGCGTCTTGTATGGCTGGATAATGTCATCTTCCTCCCGGTAAAACGGATTTTCGATCACGACAAAGCCGTTCTCTTCCAGTAGACCTATGGCAATGTTTTCGAGAGCGATCTCTTTTGAGAATGAATCGTAGTTTGAGATCTGATCTGTCTGCAGCGGCAAATCGTACCCGGGAACCTTCAGATCGATACTTAGTGGTTGCAGTGAGTAATATCTGGTGAAATCCATGGTCCCTGTTGCGGCGCCGGACAGGTCGATTGGTTCTGTCTCGAGTTTAGCCTGATCAGTTGGTTCTGGCGGGGGCAGTTCGGGTTGTTCCACAGGGGATGGTTCCGATTGGGTCAGTTTCTGATCGATGCAGCCGCTGATAACTATTGACAGAATGATTAACACCAGAATTCCACGCTTCATGATTAATTTTTTTAAGTATGTTTTCATTATAAGTCTTTTGCTCTGCGCAGTGTGACTTTTTTAATTTCTTCTGGGTGGACTCGGGTTATGGCAAAGAAGATTAACCACGGAGGACGCGGAATGCGTTAGCAAAGCCGTTGGCATGGTACAGAGAGTTGCTGTTTTCTCTGCGCTCTCTCGTGTGCTCTTTGGCAGGATAGGCGGGACTCGAGTTACAATGTACACGTCACAAAAAAAGCGCAGTTTGTGCTGGTCGCTGAGTACTGAGCAGGGACTCTCGCGGGGCAGTCACGAAAGTGTTATTACACGCGGTTGCGGTCTTTTTAACATGCACGCAAACGGGAAAGTCTATCTCATAGGCTCTGGTCCGGGCGACCCTGAACTGATGACGGTCAAGGCGGTGCGACTCATTGAAACAGCGGATGTGATCGTGTACGACCAGCTTCCGGGACCTGCCATACTCAAATCGCTTCCAGAGGACGCGGAACTGATCGACGCGGGAAAGTATGCCGGCGATCACACGCTTCCACAGGAGGGGATCAACCAGCTGCTCGTCGATTGCGCAAAAGCAGGAAAGACTGTTGTGCGGCTGAAGGGCGGCGACCCGTACCTCTTTGGAAGAGGCGGCGAAGAAGCGGTGGAGCTCCGGGAGGCTGGGATCGAGTTTGAGGTTGTTCCGGGAATCACATCGGCGATTGCGGTTCCCGCGTACGCAGGGATCCCGATCACGCACAGGGACCACGCATCGATGGTGACGTTCATAACCGGGCACGAGCAGAAGAAGGATGAGTCCATGCTCGACTGGGAGTGGCTTGCAAAGTCGAACGGGACTATCGTGATTCTGATGGGCGTAAGCACGCTTCCCCAGTACATCCCGAAGCTGATACGGCACGGCATGGGCACTGGAACGCCTGTTGCGATAATCGAGCGTGGGACGCGGGAGGATCAGGTGGTGACCACAGGAACCCTTGAAACGATCGTCGGTATCGCTAAGGAGCGCGGGGTCAAAGCGCCAGCGATAATCGTTATCGGGGATGTGGTGCGGCTGCACGAGGTGTTGGGTGGGGTTTCCGTTTGAATATGTGCTTCTTTGTCAATCACAGTAGTTCCGAATGCCCCTACTTCCGAATGGGTTACATTCGTGCCATTGAATGTTAGAGGAGTTTTACTTTCGGTTCGGAACCCGGTAGTTTCGGAAGTACTGAATCAAAGGATAGTTTTAAAAGACGGAAAATAAATCTGGGTATGGTGAAAAGTTATGTCGAACCATAAATATGTAATAAGGATCAACGGTAAGGTTATATGGGAAGGGTTGAATGTAGAAGAAGTTTTTCGCAAAATCAAGAGAGAGAATCCAGAAAAAAAGGTGGCAGTTGCATGGGTGCCTACAAAGGAGGAGATCTTGGTTGTATAAGGTTTCATACAAGTATAAAGAGCGTGGTAGCGCAATCTTTAAAAATGTTTTAAGACCGCTGATAAATCTTGAGATATATTCTACAGTCGATGAAGAATGGTACATTACTGAAGACGTGCTTGTGGATAGTGGCGCCGACCTCTCTTTATTGCCATATCACCATGGCAAATTGTTTATTCCAGATATAGAATCCGGGGACGAGATAGAAATACGGGGAGTTGTGCCGTATTCCAAGCTTGTAGTTTATCTTCATCGTTTAAGATTTCGGACTGGTCAGGTGGAATTTGATGCCCCCGCGGGTATTTCAGAAAGCGATGACGTTCCACCGATTTTAGGTAGAGTGGACGCTATCGATTCTTTCCTTGTAGAATTTGACAGAGGCAAGGAGGTTGGGTTCAATTGAGAAACCAAACAACCGCCCGCGGATGCCCCGCATTTCATTGCGAGGTGGTGCGGTCGGGGCGAAACAGGAACGAGGTTAAGTAACCATGCCATCCACACGAAGCCACATCAACGTGCAGGATCACAATCTCACTATCGGGGGCATCGACACGGTCTCGCTCGCACAGGAATATGGGACGCCGCTCTATGTCACCGACGAGGAACGCTTGCGCGAGAACTTCCGCAGATTCGCGTCCGCGTTTTCGGATGCTGATATCTACTTTGCTGCAAAGGCGAACTGGAATCTTGCGATTTTGCGAATCCTTGCGTCGGAGGGCGCGGGCGCTGACGTCTTCTCTGACGGCGAACTCTATGTTGCGCTCCTCGCAGGAATTTCGCCTGACAAGATCCTCTTCAACGGAAACTCAAAGACCGCTCACGAACTCCAGATGGCAATCGACGCGGGAGTTCGCGTCTCCGCGGATTCGCTCCACGAACTCCGCACGCTCTCTCGACTTGCAACAGAGTCCGACAGAACCGTTGACATCGCATTTCGGGTCAACCCTGATGTCTCTCCTGACACCCACCCGAAGATCGCAACCGGTCTTGCCGCATCCAAGTTCGGGATCGGGTACCGGGATGTGCTTGCTGCGTACAGCGAGGCTGCAAAGCTTCCCGGCATAAACCCGGTCGGCATCCACTGCCACATCGGGTCGCAGATCCTTGATGTGTCGCCCTTCGGCGAGGCTGCGGAGCGGATGATGGACCTCGTCGAGCAGATTACGAGGCTCGGAATTGATCTAACGTTTGTTGACCTCGGCGGCGGGCTTGGAATTCCCTACGCAGCAGAGATGACCGCGCCAACGCCAAACGATCTTACGGACATGATCCTTCCCATATTTGAGGAGAGGTCACGTGCGATCGGAATCTCGCCGCGACTCATACTCGAACCCGGTAGGTACATCGCAGGCGACGCGGGCATCCTGTTGACAGGCGTAAACACGGTCAAGCGGGCGGCAAAGAACTTTGTTGGCGTTGACGCGGGACTAAATCTGCTGATCCGCCCAGCGATGTACGACGCGTACCACGAGGTCGTCGTTGCAAACAAAGCGGACCAGGATCCGGAGGAGACGTACGAGATCGTGGGACCGATCTGCGAATCCGGCGACATCATCGCACGGGATCGCAGGCTGCCGCCTATTGAGCCGGGAGATGTGGTCGCTGTTCTTGATACAGGCGCGTACGGGTTCTCGATGAGTTCCAGGTACAACGGACGCGTGCGATGCGCAGAGGTTCTGGTCAACCGCGGCGGGGTGGATGTGATTCGCAGACGCGAGGATTACGGGGATCTGATCGCAAAGGATGTGGTGCCTGCGAGGCTTCTCCGGTGAAACGGGGTTGGACACGCTCCGTTTGCCGATGGGATGAGACCTGAGTCGCACGTTTTCGCGCATGGCGGGGTGGTTCCGTCGTGCGGGCATTTGCAGGTGACGTCTCCGCCCCGCTATCTGGGAGATTCGGAGCGCACTTACCGCGCTTATTGAGATGCGCTCAGGGGGATGTGGGGGCTGATTTGTCAGAAGGGGACTGGGCGGAGTTTATTCTGGGTCTTGCGGATTACTACGCGTTCTTTGCTTATTTGATGTTTTTGGGGTGGGTGAGTGGGTGAACGCTTTCATATTGGACTTTCACCCCATCCCGCGTCCTCTCAGATACTCCTTGATTTCACTCACCGTGTAGGTCTCGTAGTGGAATATGCTCGCTGCAAGACACGCATCAGCCCCATTGACGAACGCGTCATAGATGTGATCCATCGTGCCGACGCCGCCTGATGCGATCACAGGGATGTCCACTGCCTCAGCGATTGCTTTTGTCACAGGAATGTCGTAGCCGTCCTTTGTTCCGTCCCTATCCTTGCTTGTGAGCAGTATCTCGCCAGCACCAAGGTCCTGCATCTTCTGCGCCCACTCTATGGCGTCGATTCCGGTCAGCTCTTTGCCACCGTATATGACGACATCATACCAAGCGCTGCGTCCGTCTTCGAGCTCGACTGCCGTCTTTCCATCGCCCTCCTCGAACCTGCGCTTGCAGTCGATCGCAACGACGATCTTCTCGGACCCGAATGTGCCTGCAACTTCCTTGATCAGTTCCGGGTTCTTGACTGCTGCGGTGTTGATCCCGACCTTGTCTGCGCCCGCACCAAGCACCCGCTCAAAGTCTGAGAAGCTTGCAATTCCGCCGCCGACGCAGAACGGGATCGTGACAACGTCTGCGACCCTTCTGATCACGTCGGTCATCGTGGCTCGGTCATCGGTCGAGGCTGAGATATCCAGAAAGACCAGTTCATCGGCTTTCTGCTCTACGTACCGTCTGGCAAGTTCTACCGGGTCGCCCGCATATCGCAGGCTCTCAAACTCGATTCCCTTGACGACCACGGCTTTGCCGCTCTCGTCGAAGGTTGTATCGAGACATGGGATTATTCTTTTTGTTGTCATCATGATACACCTGAATCCTGAATCATCTGCGATACTAAACCACTTCCATCGTCGATGGCGGCTTTGTCGCAATGCCATACGTTACGCTCACGACACCGGTTACCTCGTTTGTGATCCGCTCAGCAAGGCGTTCCAGCACATCATAAGGCAGCCTCGTCGGTCTTGCGGTTCTTGCATCGACGCTCTCCCAGCACCTGATCTCGATCTGCATGCCGTAGTCCCGCTCTCCGTTTCTCATGCCAGTAACCCGGTCTTCGTGCAGGATCGCCATGTACTGGAAAGCCCCGGTATCTGCCAGTTCTTCCTCGAGGATCACTGTTGCCTGCCTGACGGTCTCGATCCGCTCAGGGGTCGCCTCCCCGATCACGCGGGCAGCGAGAGCCGGTCCCGGAAACGGCATCCTGTTGTAGATCGCCTCTGGCAAGCCGATGGCTTCTGCAACCTTCCGCACGCCGTCCTTTCGTAGCTGTATCAACGGTTCTATGATTTTATAGCCGAATGCCTTCTCAGGGTCGATTCCGAGCTGTAGAAAGACATTGTGCTGCCTCTTGATCCCTGCAACCGTTTCATCCACATCTGTCAGAATCGTTCCCTGCAGGAGGTGTTTTGCCCCGCTCTCCTTAACGAGCCTGCCAAAGACGTCCCTGTAAAACGTCTGGGTGATCGCTTCCCGCTTCTCTTCCGGGTCAGTGATCCCGCGCATCGCATCGAAGAACTCGGTTCTGGCATCGATGACCTCCACGTGTACGTCGAGTTTTTTGAATATCGAGACGATCCATTCAGGTTCTCCCTGCCTCATGATGCCGTTATCGATGAAATACGTCTTGAGGTGGTCTCCAAGAGCGCGATGCCCCAGCATGGTTACCACAGACGAATCAACGCCTCCGGAGAGTGCATTGATCGCAAGACCGTCGCCGACGGTTTCGGATATCGCACTTACCTGCTGTTCTATGAATTTTTCTGAATCCAGAGCTTCTACGGTTATCTCTTCCATTGTGCCAGTCTCCATAAGGTTGCGTGTGTCGACGATCAATGCTACCGGGATACTTAAATATATCCGCCACTCGAGGCTGTCACGCCTTATGGTGTTACTGGAGACTCTGCCAATGAACTCTATGCGT